>JAFTSO010000050.1 GCA_017467265.1 Clostridia bacterium | reverse complement strand
GAAAAAGAACACAATCTTATTGATGATATTCTTACGCTCTTAAACGGTCATCTTTATTCGAGGATTACGTTAGAATGTATCAGCCAACAGACGTATTACAGCAAGGCTTATTTGAACAATATTTTCAAAAAACATATCGGCACGTCGATTATGCAATATTATAATCATTTGAAAATAAAGGAAGCAAAAAAGCTGTTACGCAACGAGCAATCCCCCTCGTCGATTGCGCTGCAACTGGGCTTTGAAAGCGCGACCTATTTCACGAAAGCCTTCAAAAAACAGACGGGGATGACGCCTTCTGCGTATAAAAAGCAAATTTTGAAATGACCTTTTGTTAGTTGACAGCCTACCATCAGTGGTATAAGTTAAAGGATAGAAAAATCGACAAATTTCTTACCGAAATTTGTCGATTTTTTTGTTTTTCTCCCGCAAAACAACTCCCACCCTCAAGCCCCTTCGTGTATTCGTAGCAAAAAACGAGGCACCCTTTTGGATGCCTCGTTTTTTGGTGCGGACGAAGGATATCTGCCGTTTCTCGCAAGCGAGAACTCTCGGCAGGGCGTCGTCGCGCCAATATGCTTCGAATCCCTTTTCATCTCCATACGCGAACGCTCCTCGCGTGAACCCATACTAATTTATGTTTCTACGTACTTCCCTTCGTCTGCGCCAACGAAAAATGCACCCCAGAAGGGGTGCATCTCGTTGGTGCGGACGAAGGGACTTGAACCCATACGGAGTTACCCACAGGAACCTGAAACCTGCGCGTCTGCCAATTTCGCCACGTCCGCGTTTTTTTGGAAAATTACGTCATAATAACGCAATTTCCTTCTTTTGTATTGCTCCGTTCTCGCTCGTAATCTGCCAGGCTTTTCCGCCACTCGATACGCTCCCGACGATCTCTCCGTCCTCTATAACAAGCGCGGCATCGTCTTCAATCCCGTAAGCACAGCCCAAATTATAGCACACTATTTTGTCAAAGTCAAGCATTCTCGCGCCATAATGCGGAGAAATTTTTCCCTTTATCCAATTTAATCCTTCGAACATCGCATACTTATCCCCTTCGCCGAGCGCCGCCGCCGAATCCGTATAAATATCCGAAAACCAACAAATCGCCCCTGCCGACAGCCCTGCCAAAATCACGCCGCGTTCGTACGCGTCTTTGATAAGCGGCAACAGCCCCGTCTTTTTCCAATGCTCGATCATGAACACCGTGTCGCCGCCGCCTACGTAGATCATATCCGCCTTTTCGAATTTGGCGCGCATTTTCTCCATATCCACTTCTTTGAACACCGTCAGCGCAACGTCCGTTTTGATATTAAACGTCCCCGTATATACCTTATGGAACGTGTTATAATAGGGCATATAATCGTGGCTGGCGGTGGGAATAAACAGCGCGTTCGCCCTGTTCTCCCCAGCGCGCTCTTTCGCGAGCTTTGCAATATATTCGTCGATTTTCATCGTCGTTCTTTCGCGGAGTTCTCCACCGCCGATCGCTACGATTCTCTTCATAATTTTCTTCCTTTTTCTTATGCACCCAGCATGTTGTCCAGCTTTGCAATCGTCGAATCCAGGCTGGCAATCGCCGCCTTTACGTCCTGTTCATACTCTTCTTCGGGCAAATATCCTTGCTCCGATTCCGTCGCAAGCGAAGTCGCCAAACCGTCCAACCCGTTCGCAATCCCGTCGAACAAAATGTCGCGCTTGTTCTCTACGATCTGGAAAGCAAGCCAAGCCGCATCCGACACCAAAACGGAGAGTCTGTGTAATCTCGGCGCAGCCAAAAATTTCTTCGTGTTTTCGTTCTGTTCCAGCGATTCTTCGGCGAATTTTTTCGCTCTTATACACGCTTTTTTCACCGATACGGGGCGCATTTGGCGTTTTGTTTGCCGTTTCATCAACCCCATAACGATGAGCGCCGCCAAAATGATCGCCGTGCACACGCCGTAGGCAAGCACCAGCTTTGCTGCGTCCGCAGACAGTCCTAAAAGCAATACGTTCGTCATTGTTGCACCTCCCCGTCCGCTTTGCGAACGCGTACTTCCAGCTGATCGTACGGAATTTCGATGCTGTTTTCCGCAAACAGTTTCAAAAATCCTTCCAAAAGATCAAAACGCACGTTCCAAAAATCTCCCACGTCCGTCCATACACGCAAGGTAAAATTCAAAGAGCTTGCTCCATACTCCGTCAAACGGAAGAAAGGAGCAGGATCTTTTTTAATGCGCTCGTCCTTTGCAACGTATTCGGTGACGATCTCTTTCACTTTGTCCACGTCCGAATCGTAGGACACCGACAGCACGATATCCAGACGGCGCACGGGCATTTTGCTGTAATTGATGATCGTCGAGCCAAACACCGTATTGTTCGGGATCACCACCGTCAAATTATCCCCCGTCACCAGCTTAACGCCAAACAGCTTGATCTCTTTCACCGTGCCGCACGTGCCGCCGATATCCACAAAATCCCCTGCCTTAAAGGGCTTTGTGAAGATGAGCAAAATCCCGTTTGCCAAGCTGGCAAGGGTGTTTTGCAAACCGAGTGCAACTGCGAGCATCACCGACGAGAACGCCGCGATTATCCCTGCCGTCGAGAAACCGAGCGACGCGATCAGGATTACCAACAGCACCAAATACGCGACGAGCGCTACGATCGACGTAATAAACGACGCCGCCGAATTGTCGATCTTACGGCTCTTAGTCGAGCTCTTTTTTACTAATTTTTTGATCACGGAAATCACGAGCAAGCCGAGCACGAACACGACGAGCGCCTTCGCAATCACCAGCCCATAACCGCCGAGAAAGTTCTTCGTCCACGATTTGACCTGATTCCAGATCTCACCAAAAGAACCTGCTAACAACCGATTGTTCATTGTTGCCTTCTCCTTTTATTATTTACAATATTTGTCTTCGATGACTTTGATCTTTGCCAAACGACGGTCGTGGCGCTCACCACCCTCGTATTCGGTGTTCAAGAACACGTCCACCATCTCTTGCATCATACCTTCGCCCACTACCTTTTCACCGAACGCCAACATATTCGCGTCGTTGTGCAGACGGGTAAACTTCGCGCAATACCAGTCGTGACAATGTGCACAGCGCACCCCGGGTACTTTGTTCGCCACGATCGAAACGCCGATCCCCGACGAACATACCACGATACCGCGCTCGCTCTCGCCGCTCGCTACCGATTCCGCCGCTTGCACCGCAAAATCGGGATAATCGCACGAGTCTTTCGTGTACGTACCGAAGTCTTTGACTTCGTGACCGTTCTTTTGAAGGTACGCAATCAATGCGTTTTTGAGATTCAGACCACCGTGGTCACAAGCTACTGCAATTTTCATAGTAGTTCTCCTTAAAAAATTGATAATTGTTTATTTTCGTCCGCCGAGCCTTGGTTTCCGTCCGTGATCGGGGGCGTTTTTTTTGTTTTTGTTTTGGACGGAGTTTTGCTCTGCGTACGCTTTGCCACCGTCTTTTTTGTTCGCACGGGCGTTTCCCACGCGTTATTTTTCAAATCGAGTTTTTCGAGCAAAGAGGGCATACCTGCCGCGAGTAATCCGTACACGTACCGATAGCAATCGATATCTTTGCCGTACGGATCGAGAATTTCGTAGCCCGTGATTTCCGCGAACGAATACACGTTGTTCTCTGCCTCGTCCAAGCTCCTACCAGCCTTTTTCAGCGCGTTCCAGCGCATATCCATCAGGTATTCGCGCTGTTTCTCCGTCATACATACCACGGCGAACGCGTCCAAGAGCAATTTTTCGGTGAGCTTTGTCGAAGAAAAACTCTCGCAGACGATTGCGTTTTCGGACAAGACCTGCGCCGATTTGGGATTAATCGTATCCCCCTTTTTTGCCGCCGTACCAGCCGAGCGCACGTCATAGCCCTTCAATTTTTGCTCCGCTAAATATTTGGCGAGCAACAGCTGCGCCATCGGAGAACGGCAGGTGTTGCCCGTACATACGAATACGATTTTTTTCTTCTTTCGTGCCGCCATCTTGTACCGTCCCCCCTCTTTTTGTCTTTTGCTTTGTGTTTAGTGCCGAATATCCACCGACGTGCACGCCTTACGGAGTCTGTTCAATACCCCCACCATCACGCCGTCTTTTTTTTGCGGCTCGATCGCGATCAACACGTCGCAGACCTTTTCCGCCTCGCGCAGCAGCTCGTACAGCCGCGCTGCCATTTCTTGCTCCGTTTCACCTAAATTTAACACGGTCACGCCCGTCTTGACGAAGGTTTCCGCGATTGCATTTTCGCAAAGAACAGCGACACGGGTCGCGTTCACGCCCTTACAAGCCGCCAAACCGTCCGCCGCGTTTTCAAACAGCAGTGTTTGACAGCGTGGCGAATAATGCTTGTACAGCACCCCCGGGCTTTTCACCTTTTCGCCTGCGGTCAAATTCGGCGTATATTCGCCGCATTTTCCCACGACGCTGGCGATCATCTTCGCGGTAATCAGTCCCGGCCGCAAGATCACGGGATATTCCCCCGTCACGTCACACACCGTACTCTCAATGCCGCCTTCGCAAACGCCGCCGTCTAATATCAGCGGAATTTGGCCGTTAAAATCGTCGTACACGTGCTCTGCCGACGTGGGAGAAACGTGCTTTGACAAGTTCGCGCTAGGCGCGACAATGGGAATATCCACCGCCTTTAAGAACGACTGCGCGCCTGCGTGCGAGGGCACGCGAACCGCCAAAGTATTCAGTCCGCACGACACGTATGCGCTCACTTTGCCCGTGGACGGGTACACCAACGTCAACGGGCCGGGTAAAAACGCCTCGCGCAATTTCTTAGCGTACGGGGGATCATAATCGATAATCTGCGAAAGATCATAGCCCGTATGCACGTGCGCAATCAGGGGATTGTCGGCAGGTCTGCCTTTCACCGCAAAAATGCGCTGCACCGCCCCGTCGTCAAAGGCGTTGCCGCCTAGTCCGTACACCGTCTCCGTGGGCATCGCCACCACTTCGCCGTCGAATATTAAGTTTTTTGCCTCGACTAAACTGTCGGGCGTAATGGCTTTGATTTTTGTTTCCATAATGATTATTACTCAAAGGGCAACTCATCATCCTCTGTATTTTTCAACTCACTCTTTCTGGGCGCAGGCGGTTCGGGATAGCCGTAATCGTCGTCGGGGGCTTCGTATTCCACGTCGTCGTCATATTGTACCGACGGCTGCACTCCGTACTGCGGCGGTTCGTCGTCGCGGTTTTGATCGTCCACGTCCACAAATTTTGTGTATTCGCCGATGAATTTTAAGGACACTCTGCCCTGTTCACCCGCACGATGCTTTGCCAAAATCAATTCCGCCGCGCCTTTTACCACTCTGCCGCTTTCCAGTTCTTCCTTGGTCGCGAACATTTCGGGACGGGAAATGAACATAACGATGTCGGCGTCTTGCTCGATTGCGCCCGATTCACGAAGGTCGGACAGTTGCGGTTCGTTGGACGTGATACGTCTAAGCTGCGAGAGTGCGATAACGGGCACGCCCAGCTCCTTCGCCATAATTTTCAAATCACGGGTAATGGACGCGACTTCCTGTTGTCTGTTCTCCGAGCCTGCCATTTTGGAATCGCCGCTCGACATCAGCTGGATATAGTCGATCATAATCAAATCAACGCCGCCCTTTGCCGTCTTTAAGCGGCGGCATTTGGACTGAATTTCCGCAGGCGTGACGCGCGAAGAATCGTCGATGTAGATAGTGCTCTTCTTCAAGCGGTCTGCCGCGAGCATCAGCTTTTTCCACTCATTCTTGGACAGCGTGCCCGAGAGCGCGTTTTTCATGCTCACGTTCGCATACGAACATATCAATCTTTGCACGATTTCGCTACGCGGCATTTCGAGCGAGAACACGGCGCACGTCTTGCCTGCGTTGATCGCCGCGTGTTCGACAATATTCATCGCGAGCGAAGTTTTACCCATACCGGGGCGCGCCGCTAAGACAATCAATGCGCCCGATTGCAAGCCGTTCGTGATTTTGTCAAAACGTTTGTATCCTGTCGGAATCCCCTTGAACGTGTTGGGATCAGATTGCAGCTGTTCAAATTTTTGCAGCACTTCGCCGACGATGTCACCATCGTCCATACCCAGCAACGCAGAACGCTCCGTCTGTTTGGAAATGTCATAAATACACTTTTCCGCATACGCAAGCGACGCTTTGTCGTCCGTGCCCTTCATCGACGTTTCAATAATCTTTCTGGACGCACGGATGAGTTTTCTGTTCACGCTGTCTCGCGTGACGATCTCTTGGTACGACTTATAATTCGCCGCGGACGGAGTAATCTGCGTGAGCTCGGTGATATACGCAATACCGCCTGCCTTTTCAATACTACCTTCCTTTTCCAGCTCGTCCGTCACGGTGACAAGGTCAACGGGTTTTCTATCGTTATACACTCGTTTCATTGCGCGCAGGATATATTTGTGGCTCTCCTGATAAAAATCGTCTTCCGTCAGGCTATCCACAATATCCGCCGCAATCTCGTTGTCGATCAACAGACAGCCAAGCAGCGCCATTTCCGCATCGCGGTTGTAGGGCATCGTGTTCATTTCGTTTGCCATAATTTTTCTTCCTTCGGACAGAGTTTTTTGCGTTCAACGCGTACCTGCCCCGTTGTTTTTCTTTTTTTCGTTGCTTATAAGAGCGATTTGAATTCGTCGAGCGTCGCCTTAAATTCGTCCATCGCCGCCAAGAACGGTTCTTTTGTCGTCAGATCAACGCCTGCCTTTTTCAAGATCGAAACGGGATCGTCACAGCCGCCAGACGATAAAAATTCGAAATAGTCGCGCACCGCGCTTTCCCCTTCCGTCAAAATCCGCTTTACAATAGACACCGCCGAAATAATCCCCGTCGCGTATTTATACACGTAGAACGAGCTGTAAAAGTGCGGAATACGCGCCCACTCGTAGCGGATCTGCTCGTCGTGGATAATACCGTCTCCGTAATATTGCTTGTTCAAGCCGTAATAAAGCTCGCTCAAATTCTCTTTCGTGAGTGCCTCGCCGCTCTCCGCTTTCGCGTGCGCGAGCTGTTCAAACTCTGCAAACTGCGTTTGACGGAAAAGAGTCGCGCGGAAAGTATCCATATAATAATTGAGCAGGAATTTTTTCAAATTCTTGTCCGTACTCTTTTTATACAGGTGCTTTAAGAGGAGCACTTCGTTGACGGTGCTGGCGATCTCCGCAAGGAAAATGGTGTAGCCCGATTTCGCATACGGCTGCGCCGCCGTCGATTTGTAGGTGTGGAGCGCGTGCCCCATTTCGTGCGCGATCGTGAAAATATCGTTGGTCGTTTCCTGATAATTCAAAAGAACGTACGGGTGGCAGTCGTAAATACCTGCCGAGTACGCGCCGCAGCGTTTACCTTCGTTTTCACATACGTCGATCCAGCCC
This sequence comes from Clostridia bacterium, assembly GCA_017467265.1. GTDB lineage: Bacteria > Bacillota > Clostridia > Christensenellales > Borkfalkiaceae > Scatosoma. Next base: position 93,436 of record JAFTSO010000050.1, on the reverse strand, counting down.
TCGTTCTTGCCCTTACGCAGTAAGTTTTGATAGTCTTCGCCAAGGGGCGCGAGCCCTTCAATCACCAGCTCGTACGCTTCGTCGAACGGCATTTTGATCTCGGCGTTGTCCACCAACGGCACGAACACGTCGTAGGCGTGCTGTTCCTGCATACCCAGCACCGTTTTGCGCAGCGAAATATACTCGTGCAAAGCAGGCAAGCCTTCGTGCACCGCTTCGATCAGGTTTTCATATACGGCGGGATCGACGTCTTCGCCGCTCATCGCCATCGCGATACAGCTGTCGTATCCTCGCACCGTCTTGTAGAAAACGTCCTTTTTTACGTTCCCGTAATAGGTCTGCGCAATCGAATCGATGAGCGCGATATACGCGCCGTAATATTTTTCAAACCAGTCCTTGCGCTCCGCTGCCGTGCCCGAACGAAGCACTACGCCGTACAAGCCGTGGCTCATCTGCGTTTCTTCGCCGTTAAACGTCGCCTTGGGCAGGTTCAAGTTCGCGTTGTTCATCATCGAGAAAACGTCCTGAAAACCGCCCATTACGTCGCTGCCGAGCGCCAGCAATTTTTCTTCCGCTGCGCTCAATACGTGCGCCTTGGATTTCTCCACTTTGCGGAGCATATATTCGTAAGGGGCAAAGTCGGGATCGACGATAAAGCCGTGCAACGTTTCGTCCGAGAGCGTAGTCAGCTCGGGCTCGATAAAGGCGAGCCGCGCGAAGATTTTGGAGAACATCGCGCCCACCATCGCGAGCGCGGAGGTGTTCTTGGAAATACGTACGTCTTCGTCGTGGCGCACGTTGGCGTAGATGTAGAGCTTTTCCAGACGGCGCGAAATGGTGTCGTTAAGCTGCAAGCAGGACAGCAAAGTTTTCTTATCGGCGAGCTTGCCTTCAAATACGGAAAAATCGTATTCGCCGTATTCTTTTTCCACGGCTTTGTATTCGTTTTCCCACGCTTCGTCTGAAGGGAAAAGGTCTGCCAAGTTCCATTTTAAGTTTTGCGGTACATCTTTTCTTTCTAACATATCTGATTTTCCTTTTATGATTTGAAAGGCGCTGCCTTTCGTGATTTGACGGCTATGCCGTCGTTGCGGTGAGCCACCGCTGGCATATCTTACTATCTTTTCCACGTGTATGTATGCGCCCCACATTGGTTTGAACACGTAATCGACCGTGTTTTGTGGGATTGCCACGCCGTTTTTGCGTCTGTCATTACGAACGGAGCGCAAGCGAAGTGTGGTAATCTCGCAAAAACGGCTCGCAATGACCTACTTATAATATTCCCATAACGCAAAGCATAGCTTTGCAATTCATGCGCCGAACGGCGCAATTCACGTTTGGTTAAAAACAATTCACGCACCAAAGGTGCAATTCATTGTTTTAGTGCTCTACGCACGTTCGGTCGTGTTAAAACGGCGGAGCTGCGAGCAGTTCAAGGCGCGGCGAGGGAGCGTACCGAGTAGTACGTGACCGAGCCGCAACGCTGAAATGCGATGCAGATACGTCGTTTTTAGTTTTTGAAACTGTGGATCGGGGCAGGTATATTCCCCCCACGAATGATCAGGCGCGAGCTGTCGCACGCGTGTACAGGCATAATCGGTGCTCTGCCAAGCAAGCCGCCAAAGTTGACCTGATCACCCACTTTTTTACCGGGCGCAGGGATAATACGCACCGCCGTCGTCTTGTTGTTGATCATACCGATTGCCGCTTCGTCCGCGATCATCGCCGCGATCGTCGTCGCAGGCGTATCGCCGGGGATTGCGATCATATCCAACCCAACGCTACATACACAGGTCATCGCTTCCAGCTTGTCCAACGTGATCTTGCCAGCCTCTGCCGCTCTGATCATACCGATGTCTTCGGACACGGGAATAAACGCACCCGACAGCCCCCCAACGCGCGAGGACGCCATCACGCCCCCTTTCTTCACCGCGTCGTTGAGCATAGCCAGCGCCGCTGTCGTGCCGTGGCCGCCTACCGTTTCGATGCCCAGCTCTTCCAAAATCTGCGCCACCGAATCGCCCATCGCAGGCGTGGGTGCAAGGGACAAATCGACAATGCCAAACTGTGCGTTCAAGCGTTTTGCCGCCTCTTTAGCTACGAGCTGCCCAGCGCGCGTGATTTTGAACGCCGTGCGTTTGATCATCTCCGCCGCGTCCGTCAAGTCCGCGTCGGGGATTTTTTCGAGCGCGTGTTTGACAACGCCTGGACCAGAAACACCGACGTTAACGACAACGTCCGCCTCGCCTACGCCGTGGAACGCACCTGCCATAAACGGATTGTCTTCCACCGCATTACAAAACGCAACGAGTTTCGCCGCGCCAAGCCCGTCCTGATCCTTGGTCAAAAACGCCGCTTCTTTGAACACTTCGCCCAGCATTTTTACCGCTTCCATATTGATACCCGATTTCGTCGAGCCGACGTTGACGGACGAACAGAGCCGTTTCGTCGTTGCCAGCACTTCGGGAATCGTGCGGATAAAAATTCTTTCGTACTCCGCCGTCGATTTGTGCACGAGCGCGGAATAACCGCCAAGGAAATCGATCCCCAACGTTGCCGCCGCATCGTCGAGCGCTTTGCCGATCAGGGGCGCTTTTTCAGGGAACGCCGCGCAAAGCAAGCTGACGGGGGTGACGGAAACGCGTTTGTTGACGATGGGAATACCGTATTCGCCCGAAAGATCGGTCGCCGTTTTTACAATATTTTCCGCTTTTGTGCAGACGAGATCATACACCTTTCTCGCCGTTTCTTCCGCGGTGTCGCGAATACAGCTAAACAGGGACAATCCCATCGTGATCGTACGGATATCCAGATGCTCTTCCTGCACCATTGCGATCGTTTCAAGAACGTCGTTATTACTAAACATACCCTATCCCCCCGATCAAATATTGTGCATCGCGTTGAAGATGTCTTCGTGTTGCAGATAGATCGTCATACCGATCTTTTTGCCCAGCTCTTTGCAATCGTTTGCCAAATCGGCAATACCCTGCTTTGCTTCCGACAAATCCGCAATCATAATCATTGCGAAATATTCGCCCAAAACCGTCTGCGAAATATCTTCGATATTCGCGCCTCTCTCCGCCAAAAACGTGCTCACCGTTGCGATGATGCCCTTTTTGTCCTTACCCGTCACGGTCACAACTGCTTTCATAAAATTTTCTCCTTTTCGTGTTTTTCTATTCTCTCTATACAAAGATTACGTCTGCCGCCGTTTCTTATTCTTCGTCCTCTTCTTCAAATTCGAGCGCCTGCTTTTGCAAAATTTCGTACTGCACGATAAAATTGCTCTGCACGATATAATGCACGTAGTCGCCGCTATCCAGCTCGGGCAACGGCTTTTCCTTGTCCCAGAACGCTTCGCGTTCCATCCACTCGCTACGTTTCTTGCTCCACGTTTCAAACACGCAGCCCATTACGTCCACGTTGTCTTTCTGCAACGCCTTTTCCTCGAAACAGTAAAAATAATTCTTCTCTTCCCCTTTCAAGCCCTCGGAAAGGAAACCGAGCAATTTGTAATAGCGGTGCACTCTGCTGAATTTAATGGACATAAACGGAAAAATCAGCGCCATATACACGATCGTCGCCGCGATCACGCACGCCTTTGGCAATTTTAACATCGGGTCTTTATAGGGCAGGGAAATATGATACGCGAGCCACGCGCCGCAAAACGCCGCGTAGGCGATCGTCGCAGCCCAAAATACCCATAAAATACGTTTTCTCTGTTTGCACACCGCCAAATAATCGGCGTCCTTGTAAACGGATATCATCTTGTTTTTCTCCAAAACTCTCTTGTTTTTTATTTTTTATTTTTCGTACACGAACAAAACGCCCAGCGTGTTTCTGCCGCAATGGCTGGTGACGATCGAGCCTGCTACCGTTTCGATAATTTCATCGAAAGTAAACAGCTCCTGCACCTTTTCCTTTGCCGCCTGCACCAGCTCGGGATCAGCCGACGAGTGCGTGATAAAACAACGCGTTTTGTCATAATTTGGATACATATTGCAAAGATCTTCGATGTACTGTTTGATAATCACCGTCATTTTGCCCTTATATTTTTTTCCGGGGACAAGCTGACCGTTATCCATCATAATGAGCGGATGAATTTTGAACAGCCCTGCTGCCAGCTTGACCATGCCCGAAACTCTGCCGCCCTTGTGCAGATAATCGAGACTGTCGGGAATAAACGACGTGTTGATATGTGTGCAGATCTCTTCTACCGCCGCTACGATCTCTGCCGCGCTCTTGCCTTCGTCGCGCAGATCCGCCGCCTTCATCACGAGCAAGCCCTGCCCCGACGAGAGCGCCATCGAATCGACAACGTACACTTTGCCGCCAAAGCTCTCCGCCGCCTGCTTTGCCATATTGTACGAACCGGAACTCTTTGCGGAAATGTTGAAGTGGATCAGCGTGTCATAGCCCTGCAATTCCTTTGCGAAAAATTCTGCGTAATCGCCGATGCTGGGCGCGCTGGTTTTGGGCAGAATTTTCTTTTCTGCGACAAAATCAAAAATGTCTTGGGGGGTGATATCTACGCCATCGTGATAGGAATCGGCGTCCAAATTCACTTGCAACGGCAAAATGCCGATGTTTCTTTCCGCGACCAAGTGTCCAAGATCGCAAGTGCTGTCCGACGTAATGCGAATACTCATACTTTATTTCTCCTTGTGCTAAAAAATATAATATATACTGCGTTTTCGCGTATGTTTTCTTGTTTATCTCTCGTTATTTCTTTAATTTGCGAAAGGGCTTTGCGATTGCGTTTTTGATTTTGTTCGGGATCTCCACCAAACATTTTTGCAGCCCCTTTTGGTGTTTGAGTGCCCAGTTTGGCACGATTGCCGTCACGTCTTCGATTTTGTACAGTCTGTCCAAAGCCGAGTGCCCTTCCTTATAACGGCTATCGTTGCTGTGATTGCGATTGTCGCCAAGAAAGAAAATTTCCCCGTCGCCCACCGTATATTCAAAGGTATTGCAAGGCGCTGTTTTTCCGCCTTCCTTTTCATCGTAATAGGCGTACGGCTCGTCCACCGCCACAAAGGGGTATTCGGCATATGCCATCGTTTCGTCCCAAGTCCCTGCGTAGCAGATCTCCATTTCGCCGTTCGTGCAACGAACGATATCCCCTTCCAAGCCGATTGCGCGTTTGATGATAAAATTCGTTTGGTTGTTGGACGGTTTGCCCTTGTTTTCTTCCTGCCACTCGGGAATATGCCCAACGCTCACCACGATAATATCGCCGCGCTGGACTTCGTATTCGGGATAGATGACCTTGCACGAGAGCAGGTATTCGCTGCTGTACAGCGTTTTGTCCATCGAATGTCCCGATACCAAAACAAAGCTAAAATTCGCCGTCCAAAAATTCAAAAAGAGCAACAACACGACCACGATCGAGAGTAAAACGGCACAAAAACGCGCGTTAGAACGGCGTTCTCTCTCGTCGTACACGTTTTCGTTTTCCGTTGTATTGCCTCTCTTTGCCATCGTTTACTTCCCTTCGTTTTTAGGCTGTGCTTTCGCACGTTTTTTCACTTCGTCGCGCGTTAAATTGATATATTTTCCGCACGTTTTACATTGTAATTTTATATCTGCGCCAACGCGCACGATCTCCCACGACGTACCGCCGCAGGGGTGCGCCTTTTTCATCGTCAGCACCGTGCCGATTTCAAAACCCGTCTCAAACATAGTCCACCATTACAGCCACAAAATATTCGTGACCGCGAACTCACTTTCTTCGCCTGCACAATCGAAGGACAAGCCGCTGCCGTCGATAAAGCTCTTTAACGATCTGCCGTTCGTTTCCGCCTTGAAATCCGCCGCCTTTAAGATGATGCGTTTCCACTTGCCGCCGCCTTTGACGTCCACGTGGCAAAGATAACGTTCCTGTTCTTCCATCTCCGCCACTTCGATCTCGACGGTAAGCGTCTGCGTTTGCGCCGAATACACGTCAAATTCGAGCAGCGCGTTCTCGTCGGGGCGATACATAGGCGAGCTGATTTTGTACGTTTTGATACCGCCCACCGAATACGCGCCTTGAATACCGCCGTAGCCCGTCGTGATCTTGGGCACGGCGTCGCGCTCCAAGAATATGTTCCCGATTGAATAATCTTCGTGCTTTGCAATGCTGAACGAATCCATTTCCTTGCCCGAGAAGAGCATACGGCTCTTCACCGCGTTCGGGTTCACGCCCGTCAAACGCTTGCAGGCGATTTTGGACATTACACGGAAGCCGTTGAAATATTTCGCATAGGCGAACACGAACACCGCAGGCGTACCTGCGAACGGCTGTACCGAGTGCACCACCGTACCGTTCTTCACCGATCTGCCGTCGATTTTGTAGATGTGCCGCCACTCGCGACAGGTCGATTTTTTCTTCACGTCCGCTTCCGCATAGAAAATCCCGATCTCTTCCAGCAGACCTTCCTTGTCGCTTCCTACCGTGATTTCGATCTTGCCGCCCTTTTCTTGCAGCGATACGTTGAGCGTGTCGGGGATATAGATCTCCCTGCCTTTCAGGTTCTTTTCCAAGAACAGATCCATATTCGCCAAAGCGTGCTGACCGATACACGCGCCGCTCTCGGGCGAGTACGCCAACGCGTTGCCGTCCGTGTTCCCGATGCGCGAATACGTGTCGTAGGCACGGTCGCAATCGAACCCCTGATCACGCAGAGCACACAGCATCAGCACAGGACATTTTACGTACGCCGCGTAGCTTTGCGCTTCCGTCGCCGCGATATGCTTGTGGCGATTATCGCTCAAATTATGCGCGATGTCGTCGCTGAATTTTCCAATATTTTGCAAAGAGCGCCAGCCTGCCGCATTGATGGGAACGCCGCATTTTACGTGCGGAGAGAGCATCACGTGCCAAGCCAGCTCGCCCCCCGTACGTATCCCGACGATACCGATATTGCCAATCTCTTCCTGCGCCCGTAAAAATTCGATGGAATAAAGCGCGACGTATGCCCACTCGAACCACGTCGTCTGGTCGGCAGGCAGATCGTCCGCAGACGAAAAGCCTTTTTTCTGTTCATAATTCCCGTAGGATAAAGACGGCGGATACGCCGTACGGAGCACCCCTTCGCCGTCCGTTTTCATTTTGCCCGTATAATCGGGCATCAGCACTGCGTACCCCTTTTGCAGGAAATATTCCGCCAACTCTTCGTCGGGCGTCGTGCCGATATCGTTCAGGAGCAGCACCGCGGGCTGTTTGCCTTTTTTGAGCGCGCGGATATAGCGCGCGTAAATACGCACGCTGCCGTCGCTGACCTTGTGCCCCGAATAGGATACGTTGCAACGTCTTACGCCGTCCCTTTCTTCAATATCCCACTCGCTCACGCCCAACGGGTTTTTTAGATCAAATTTTCTCCATAAAGCTATTGCGCTTACAATCATAGTTCCTGTTCCCGACCTATGGTTATTTTTTCCGTACTCTTTTTATGTTTTTGCGACTGCAAAGCCTATCGGCTCAAAATCGCTCCGTCCGCACTTTCGAGCCGTGGCTCTCCGTTGCGCCCGTCACCAAAATCTTATTCTCAATGCGGTGTTTTAATTCTTCCACGTGCGAAATGAGCCCCACCGCAAAATCTTTACTCAGCCGCCCCAAAACGTCCATTACCGTATTGACCAGCTTATCGTCCAACGTACCAAACCCTTCGTCCAAGAAGAAAAATTCGATCGGGCGTCTGGATTTTTGGCAGATTGCCTGCGAGAGCGAGAGTGCCAACGAGAGCGACACCAAGAACGTTTCGCCCCCCGAGAGCGTTTTCACCGCACGGAAGTTCCCCCCGTCGAGATTGTCGCCCACCTTAAATTCTTCGTCGTAGCGCAGAAAATATCTGCCCCCCGTCAGCTTTTTCAGCTGTCCGCTCGCCGCGATACATACTTCTTGTAAATATTCCGACGCGATAAAACTCAACAGGCGGTTGCCTTTCAAAAGGTTGCGCAGCTCTTCGCAAAGATCCATACGCTTTTGCTTTTCACGCAGCTTTTCGGCAAACTCGCGATACCGTTCGCGCAAAGCGAGCAAATTGTTTCGCTCCGTTTCCAACGCCGCCACGCGCTTGGTCTTTTCGGTATGGGCGTCGCTCGCCAGCCTTTTCCGCTCTGCCGCTATCATTTCTGAATTCTCGTCAAAGCCAACGAATTTTTCCTTGTCCGTTTCGTCGTACTTATGCTTGCAAAGGCTGTACCGTTCAAAGAACGCCTTACATTGTTCGTTCACGTTGCCGCCGTCTAACCGCTCGACGAGCGCGCTCGCCTGCTCCGCCGTGGCAAAACCGCTCTCTTGCAACGTTTTTTGGAGTGTTTCTAACAAGCCCGTCTCCGCGTCCTTGCAACGCTGCACCAGCGTTTCCTGCGCCTTTTTCTCTGCCAAATGCCCGTTCCACGCCGTCTGTGCGTTTTCGATACGTGCCTGCGCATTTTGCTTTTGCACCTGCAAAGTCTGCAACGCTTTTTCCAGCTCCGTCTGCGTGCCGAGCGCGTTCACTTCCGCGTTTTTCGCGTGCAAACCGTCGTATTGTTCGTGATAATCTTTGCCCTGTTCGACGAGCGCGTTGCGCCGCGCCTCGCTGATTTCCCATTTCGATTTACGTACGCTAATCTTTTGGAGGTCGTCCTGCAATCGCTTGCGGTCTTGCTCAATCTGCTTAAACTGCGTATTGAGCAGCCCCACGTCCAACGTCTTTCCGCTCGCCGTCACGGTGTATTTCTCGATCAGCGGCGCAATATCCGTCTGCGCCGTCGGGTGCGCCTGCGCGAGTGCACGAAGATCGGCACGAAATTCGCCGTAGGCGTCCACCAACAACACGTCCTTGGCGTTGCGTTTGAGATAATCGAGCAACGAGCCGTCGTTGCCAAGCGCCGCTATTGCCCTTTCCTTTGCCGCAATCTGCTCGTCAAAATCTTCCGCAGGGTTTTCTTTGCCCAGCTTTTTATATTCTTCTATGCACGCCTGCCACTTCTCCCACGCCGCCTTTTCCGCCGCAAGATCCGCCGCCGCGCCCTTTACCTTATCCAGCGCCACGCCTGCCTGCAAAATCTTTCTATCGTACTCCGCCGCCGCAAATTCTTCCTGCACGCGCTTATAATCCAGCTCTGCCCTTTTCGCCCGTTCGTCCGCAAGTGCCGCTTTGCTTTCCGCTGCCGCCCGTTCCATACGGTTTGCCTGCACAGCATCGTTCTCGCGTTTTACCGCCTTTGCCTGTGGCAAGCGTTCCAGCTCCGCGCGCAAAGTTTCCATCTCGGGCAGCTGCGCCGTTAAATCGGACAGCTCCCGTTGCAAAACGTCGAACGCCGTCTTTTCCTTTCGCAATTCTCTCGCCGCTTGGTAGGCGGTTTCCGCGCTGTCCAGCTCTGCCTTGCATGCCGTCAGCTCCGTTTTCGCCTGTGCGATTTCTCCTTCCTTTTGGGCGATCGATTCGTCGTTGCCCCCTTCGTTTTGCTCCATCTGTCCGCGAATTACCTGCACCTCCGATTCGGCGGCGTAATATTTTGCGCTCACCGCCTTGAAGAGCTGTTCGCCGTATTTTTCGAGATCAAACAGCCGCGAAACGAGCTTTACACGCTCGGCAGGCGTTGATTTCACCAGCGCCGCAAAATCCCCCTGCGGCAGGGCAATACACGTCTTAAAATCGGCGAACGTCAGCCCGATGATCGATTCTATCTCCGCATCGACGTCGCGCGTACCTTCGGCGAGCGCGAACAAGCCCCCGTCCTTGTATTCGTAGAGTTGGGCTTTGCTCACGTTGTTTTTACGGCGTCTGTCGCGCCGTACTCGGAACGCCCTGCGCTCCCCGTCGATCACGATTTCAAAATCGAAAATCACGTATGCGCTGTCCGCTCCGTAGTGGATAAAATCGCCGCCGCTGCTGCGGTCGATCTTGCCGTACAGAGCCAAATGGATACAGTCGAGTATCGTACTCTTGCCGCTGCCCGTGTCGCCGAAAATACCGAACAAGCCCCCCGATAACAGGGCGCGAAAATCGATCTGCGTTTTCTCGGAAAAACTATTGATTCCGCAAAATTCGAGATAGATCGGTTTCATACTTGCTCCTTATTGTTCGTCCTGTTCGTTCAACGTCTGCAAAAACAGCGTTTTCAATTCTTCCTTCGGCTCTGCGCCGTAATTCGTCTTGTAAAAGAGATCGAAGAGCTTTTCGCCCGACAGCCCCTTGCGGCTCTCGAACGCCAACGTTTCTTCGGTGCGGACTTCCGCTATCAGAGAAACAAGATTTTTGTTCGCCGAGAGTGCCTGCGCGTCGCTCGATACGAGCGGTGCGGTCAAAATCAGTTTCAGCTCCACCAGCTCGTCTTGGTGTAATTGCAAGAGCGCCAACGCACTCTCCACGCTATCCGCTTCTATCCGCACGAGCTTTTTGCCTTTCGTCAGCGGTACGTCGCGCAGGTTTTGCACGCCGTCTTTCGTTAAATCAAACACCTTTACACCCTTATCCGCGCTCTCGTCAAAGGCGTATTGCAGGGGCGAGCCGCTGTAATAACAATGCCCCTTGCCCATATGCTGTTTCTTATGTAAATGCCCCAGCGCGATATAATCGCTGTGCGGCAGAGCGTCCACGGGGATCGCGCGCGCGCCACCGAGATCGATTTCGCGTTCGCTCTCCGACACTGCGCCCCCTGCGACGAACAGATGCCCGATAAAGACGGACGGCAGCTTTTGCTCGTTGCCGCGCTCCCCCTCTTCGATCCATTTTTGCATTTGTTCCACGTAGGGCAGCTCCGATTTTTCTTCCTTAAATCTCGCTTCGTTGGGATAGGGCAGAAAAGAGAGAAACACCCTTTCCCCTTTCCCGTTCTCGAACGTGGCATAGCCCTTGCCGCTCGATACGGGGTGGACGGAACGCAAACTGTCGCCGCCCGTAAAAATCCGCCGTTCGTTGCCGACGATATAGATCCCCTGTTCTTCCGAAAGGGGCGCAGCAGCAGCCAAACGCACGCCGTCGTCGTGGTTGCCGCTGATAATCACCGCCGCACGGTTCTCGCCTACCACCCGTTTGATTTTGCTATAAAACAGCCGTTCTGCCTCTGCCGACGGGGTGTAGGTGTCGAACACGTCACCTGCGATGACGACTAATTCCACGTTTTCGCGTTCGCAAATCTCTACGATCTCGTCCAGCACTTCCGTCTGCTCGTCCAGACGTTCGCGGTTTAATAAACGTTTTCCGATATGCCAATCGGACGTGTGTAAAATTTTCATCGCCCGACCTCCTTACCGTTCGCGATTGCTTTTTCCTGCTCTTGCTTTCGTCGTTGCGCCGCCTGCGCAAAAAAAGCGCGGCTCTTTTTTAAGTTTTTGCAAAAAACGATCGAAAACACCTTGCTTTTGTTTTGGAAAAACTGTATAATAGACCTACTCTCGCCTTTGCGGCGACGATACTGATACCAGTTTATTATACACTATTTATTCCAAGAAAGCAAGAAAACTTTCGCGCAAAGCGCAAATTTTTTCTTAATTTACACATACAAAAGACATTTTGACGGCTACGCCGTCACGAAATTCCACGAAACGGAGAGTTGGCTATGGCTTTTTGTTCGTTTTCCAAAGACGTCGATAACACGTACACGAGCGTCGAAAACAAATTCATCACAAAGTACCTTCCCGAGGCGGACGGGCTTGCCGTAAAGGTGTATCTTTACGGGCTTTTTCTCTGCCAAAATTCGGACGCTGATTTTGGCGTGCGTTCGATGGCGGAAGTGCTGAAAACGGACGAAGAACAGATCAAACAGGCGTTTGCGTTCTGGGAAGATTACGATTTGGTGGAGATTTTGTCCCAAGACCCCTTCACCGTACGATATCTGCCCGTCAAGACGACGAGCGGCAAACCCAAAAAGATACGCTACGAAAAATACACCGATTTCAATAAAGAAATGCAACGTAAAATGCAACAGGTGAATAAGTTTATCTCTGCAAACGATTACCGCAAATACATGCGCTTTTTGGAAGAGAACTCGATGCAGCCCCACGCTTTTTTGCTCGTCACCGAATATTGCATCAACACGCAAGGCGAAAACGTTAATTCTTTTCATATCATCAATAAAGCCGAAAAATTAGTTAATCTTGGCTTGACAACCTACGATCAAATAGAAAAAGCTTTGTCTAATTACAATAAGCACGAGAGAAACGTGACTGCAATTATGAGCGTTTTATCCATTACTCGAAGCCCCGACGAGAGCGATTATGCGCTGTATGCAAAATGGACGGAAAACCTCGGTTTTTCACAGAGCGGTATCGTGACGGCGGCAAAGAAAATGAAACGCGGCAGCATGCCTTCGCTTGATATGACGTTGGAAGATTTGGCGCAAAAAGGCAAGATCGACACGCAGGAGATCGAGCAGTACCTTGGCGACCGCGAACGGCTGGCGAACCTTACCTTCCGCATCGCCAGCAAACTGGGCGTAAAGGTGCAAAACCCCACACCATATATCGACGAATACGTCGAAAAGTGGTATAATTACGGCTTTGAAGAGAGCTCTCTTCTCAAAATAGCGCTACTTTGCTTAAAGACCTATCGCAACGATTTTGACAGTATGCACGGCGTAGTGAACTCGCTCTTTCGCGACGGCGTGGTGAGCGTTGAAGGCGTAAAAGCGTTCTTTAAGACAAAGAACGACGAATTGAAGCTACTCACAAAAATTCAATCCGTTTGTGACGGATTCCGCAAAAGTGAAAGTAATCTATCTTTACTTTCCACCTGGCACAACTGGAATTTTAGCGACGAAATGATTTTGGAAGCAGCAAAGCAAAGTGCTTTTTCTTCGAACCCAATTCCGTATATGAACAAAATTCTTTCTAACTGGAAACAGAACGAGATTTTCTCCGTGCAGGATATCCCCCTTTCGGGCGAAAGCAGGGGGGCAGGTACGCGTTCAACGGCAAAATCGGCGTTCGTCAACCCTGCAATCGAGGCGGTAAATGCGAAGTCCGACCGCGAGAGATATTACGCCCTACTCCGCGAAAAAGCGCAGTCGCGCGCGGATAAATATGTAGCGAAAGCGAACGAAAATGCGCGCTTTAAGGAGCTGTGCGCGGCACTTTCCAAGATGGAATTGTCTTTGGCAAAGGCAGAAGTATTCGATCCGAAACAGCTGCCTGCACTCGAAGAGCAAAAGACGGCGCTGTTAAGCGAGCGGAAAAAGATTTTGGATGGGCTTGGCATTCGGGAGAGCGACCTTGTACCCCAGCCGACGTGTAAAAAATGCGGCGATACGGGCTACACGAAGAGCGGCGCACAATGCACCTGTTATAAAACGGATTTACCATAACCCAAAAAAACGTTCGTGTCCGAACGTTTTTTTTCTTGAAGATTTTGTGAAATTTTTTTCAATCTTCTATTTTTTCTTGCCAAATATGCTTTTTTGTGGTAAAATGTCATAGAAACATATGACAATTCTATGATATGAGGATATACTATGGCAAAAAAGAAAAAAGCAGCTACACAAGAGCGAAAATGGTGGTTTCGGTTGTTAAAAAAGCTAATGAAAGGAAGATACAGACGCCCGACCTTCGTATATTTCGGAGAAAAATTAAGTAGCGGCGGCGTTATTTTAAGCAATCACGAAGGCACGGATGCACCCCTTTCGTTGGAAATATACTGCGACAGTCCCAAACCTTTGCGTATGTGGGGCGCATGGGAAATGAATTCGGGTGTAGTACAAATGTATAAGTATCAAACTCGGGTATATTATCACGAAAAGAAACATTGGAATTTGTTCCTTGCACGTGTGTTTTGTTTGCTTGCCAGCCCTTTGACGAACTTATTTTATAAAGGTTTGAATTTGATTTCCACCTATCGCGATGTACGTTTTATGCGGACGCTCCACCAAAGCGTGGAAGCTCTGCAAAACGGCGAAAACATCGTTATATTCCCCGAAGATTCCACTAAGGGATATTTGGAGCAGCTTGAAGGTTTCCACCACGGGTTCTTAACTCTGTGCGAATATTGTGAAAAGAAGGGTATGGACGTTCCCATTTTCGTAACCTATTTTCGCAAAAAAGATCTCGTCTATTTTGTAGATCGCCCTATTTTGTATTCCGAATTAAAATCCAGTTGCAATAGCAAAGAAGAGATGGCAAAAAATTATTGAATCGCTGCAACGAACTTGGGCAAATGCAAATCGATATTCCCCAAGGCACTACAGAGCTTTTTATCAAAGAACAAAAAATTGCTTAACATTAAGAAAAGAGATACGCCCGATGGCATATCTCTTTTTTTTGGCGCAGAGAAATAGCATATTGTTGCAAGCAACAAAGCGTCGCACCACCGAGAAAATAAGAGAAGAAATGAACTGTCGTTTGCGGATGGCGCTCGCGCGAACCTCCGATACCTCGTTCGGTTTTCAATCTCTTCTACGCAAAAAAACACACCCACAAAGGGGTGTGTTTTTTGGCGCAGAGAAGAGGATTCGAACCTCCGGTACGTTTCAGGCGCACACACGATTTCCAATCGTGCTCCTTAAACCACTCAGACATCTCTGCATAATAGGGCACTCGTAAAGCGCCTATTTATATTACTGTATTTTTTGAAAAAATGCAAGCGTTTTTATCGTTATTTAGAAAAAATCTTAAAAATATCCCATCAAAAATCTTTATTAGCCTTCCTTTCACAAAAAAACGACGTCTGAAATCTCAAACGCCGTCCCTTTCTATTTTATTTATTTTTCGGTGGATTCGTCTACGATCTCCGCGTCGACCGCGTTCACGGATACGCTCTTGATCCCGTTCATAACGCCGCTCTTCGATTTGTACCCCTCTTCGCTCATCGCGATGCTCTCGCCGTTGGACGCGATCAATCTATAACGGTACAGCCCTGCTTTGTCAAAATAAATCTCGAATTTCGGGCACGTCTTGCTCTCCACCTTTTTCAACGTCTGGTCTTCGACGCGGTCTTCCGCGATACATTTTGCCGCGTTCTTGCCTACGCTCTCCATACCCTTTTTACAAGCCGCTTTCGTCGAATACACCTGCGACGCTACCGCGATCTTTTCTTTATTCGCCGCCAAAAGGCTGAAATTAAACGCGCCCGAGGGCGTCTTTTTGATAATAAATTTACCCATATGTTTTCTCCTTTTCTTTTTTTTCTTGCTTATATTATAACAAAGTTTTCGCCGTTTGTAAATACCCTTTCAAAATTTTTTCGCCCCTTTTCGACAAAAAAACGCGCCCGTGTCCGAGCGCGCCCTTTTTCTATATTCCGCTTATAACAAGCTCTCCACGTACGTCAACAGATCGTCAAAATCCCCCTGCGGATAGGCGGACACGTCCTTGTTGTCCTTATTCAAAAGGCACGCTGGCATCAGGAACACCTTCATACCCAGCTGCGCCGCCACCATATCTTCCGAAACGTCGTTGCCGACCATCAGGCACTCTTCCGCGCGCACGCCCAGCTGCGATAAAATATCCTTGTAATACTCCAAATTCGGCTTGCAATAGCGCGAATTTTCATACGTCGTGAACAGCTCGAAATCGTCCTTGTTCAAGCCAGCCCATTGCATACGCTTTTCGGTGGCAATCGACGGAAAAACAGGATTGGTGGCGAGCGCCACACGAAACCCCTTCTCTTTCAACGCCGCGACCGTCGTCGCCGCTTTGGGATCAAATCCACACGCCGCCTGCACTTTGTCAAAATCTTCGATATAAAACCTTTCGAAATGCGGCTCGTCTGCGCGCGCCTGTTCTCCGAACACCGTGACGAACGTATCCCAAAACACTTCTTCGTTGCGTTTTTTACCGTCGTTTTTCATCATAGCATACATGCCCTGCCAGATGCCGTCGATCAGCGCGTTCGGCTCGTACCCGTGCTGCGCCAATCGCTTTGCAATTTCCCCAAAATATGCCTTTACAAAAACGTGGAAATCCATCGGCAGCAGCGTACCGTCCAAATCGAATAAAATCACTCTCGTTTTCATAGGTATAACCTCGTTCATCGCGATATGTATCCCGATAAACGCCCTTTTTCTTATCTTCTCGCCGTGTATTCGGATACGTCCAAAATCGTTTCGCCGTCGATCTGCACTGCGCGTGGCTCATCGTATTTGACGGTGATCTCCTTGCCCGAAAGTACGGTCACGTATTTTTCCTTCTTTACGTGTTCGCCTTTGAAAATGGACGGGAAAATCATCAGCGTTTTCAGCTTGCCCGAGCCGTGGAATACCAACACGGACAGATGATCGTCTGCGCGCGTTTGCCCGGGCGTGGGGTACATACCGCCGCCGTAGCATCTCCCGAACATCGCCGGCGCGAGCCATACCTTTTCAAAACGGTGCTCCTTGCCGTCGATCGTGATCGTTGCGCCCGTGGGCTTGTAATGGAAAAGCAAGCCCTTAATCGCGATCCCCGTATAATTGATTTTCTTGCCCGGTTGTTTTTCGCGGAGTTTATCCCCCACTTCGCAACAATATCCGTCTATACCGTAGCCCACGCCGTTCAAGAAACGGTACGTCTTGCCTTTCACCGTGACGGTGGGCAGGTTTTTCAGGTACTCGTTCATATACACCAGCTTTTCGCCGTTATCCCCGACGTCGCGCAAAAAATCGTTGCCCGTGCCGCTGGCAAGCAGCCAAATTTTTTGCGACGGCTCTTTGCCGTCCAGAGCGTTGGCAAAGCGGTTCAGCGTGCCGTCGCCGCCGCAGATCACCAGCTCCGCATCCTGTTCCAAGGACGATAAAAACGCCTGATAATCGTCGATTGCCATCACGTCTTGTTGGACGATTTCATGATCGCCCAAAATGGTATTCAGCTCGGCGAGTACCGCCGCGCCGTTGTTGTTATTTGCTCTCGGATTGTATAATACGTAATATTTCACGCCGCTTTTTCCTCCGTGTTTTCTATCGATTGTTGTATTTCCGCCCGTACCCGTTCACCGATCTCCGCCGTACGCATTGCCTTTACCTGCTCCCTATCAATGACTTCGATAAAGCGCAAATACACGTGCGAGAGCCGCCAAGGCGTCCTTTTGTGAATTTCGTTCGTGCCGCGGATCGAGCACACCACCAAGGGCACGTCCCCACGCTGGGCAATCTTAAACATCACGTTATGGAACGGGAGCATCACGCCGTCCTTGGCGCGCGTCCCCTCGGGATATACCCCGATGGAAACTTCGTCCTTTTTAATAAATTCCGTCGCCTTTTCTACCGTCTTTACGGCGTTGCGCGGATTTTCTCTGTCGATCTCCATAAAACAGCATTTGCGCACCAAACGCCCGAAAAACGGGATTTTGAAATTTGTTGACTTTGAAATGAACGCCATACGCTCTTTGCTCAAAATCTTCCACGTGACAATAGGATCAAAATTCGAAATATGATTGCCCACCAACACGAAACGCCCCTCTTTGGGCACGATCTCGCGTCCTTCGACGTGAATTTTTACTCCTAAATACCACAACACAGACCCCGACAGCGTGTTTAGCAAAAAACGATAAAAACGGCTGTCCTTTTCATACTGCTTATTTCGCACGAAAATACAGCACAGCGCAATAAAAACAATGTACAGCCCCAGCGGAATACTACATAAAATCACGGCGCACGTATGCAAAAAATTCTTCATTCTTTCATCACCCCTTTTCCCTTTGGGAAAATCTCCTTACCGTATAAATTGTAACATATTTCTATGACACTTTGCAAATGTATTTACATAAAAATCGCGATTTTTTACATATTTTTTGTGCGGGACGGGAAAACCGCCCGACGGAATATGCCGTCGGGCGGTTTCAAAAGGTCTATTTAACGATTGACGTTGGGGATCGCTGTGTTTACGCCTTTACCCCGTTTTTTACTTCGCTTTGCGAACCCGTAGGGTTCAAAATACTGTACCCGACGTTGACAAGGTGGTCGGCAACACGCTCCAACCCTGCCACCGTGGACGAGAAGTACGGGCTGAGCTCGATCTGGCAATTCCCGTCCGCAAGACGCTTGTAATGTTTCGCCGTCAGTTCGCGTTTCAAACCGTCCACTTCGTTTTCCAGCACGTTGAGCTCGGCAAGACGACTCACGTCGCGGTCGTCGAATACTTCCGCGGCGATTGCGAACATTTCCAGCACTTTCTCCTGCATCGCTTGTAGCTCTTCGCTTGCCTCCGAAGAGAACGCGATGCCGCTGCCCTGCATTTCCGTTGCAATCTCGCCAAAGTTCTCCGCGTGGTCGCCGATACGCTCCAAGTCGTTCAATACGTGGAAGTACGCGCCGATACGCTTTTCGTTGCCGCTATCTACAAGGGGCGAGAGCTTGATCAAAAACCGCGTGAGCGCTTTGTTCGTGAAGTTGATCGTGCGCTCTGTTTCAGCGATTTCGTCCTCATATTCCTTTGCTTTACCCGACATCGCTGCGAACGATTTTTCCAAATTTGCTTTGGCAAGGTCCGCCATATATTCCACTTCCTTTTTCACCTGCATAATGGCAACGGGGGGCGTGGTCAAAAGGCGTTCGTCCACGTATTTCAGGCGGCGATTGTCTTCGGGAGATTTTTTATCCTTGATCACCGTACAGGAATATTTTACCAGATGTTTTACGAACGGGAGCAAAAGGAGCGTCGTCGTCACGTTAAAGATTACGTGGAAACTGGACACGCGCATCTGTAAGGACATCGCGTCTTTGCCGGGGAAGAAGGACGTCAACATCTTGATTACAGGGTCTTTGAAAATCCAAATGATCGCGGTAAAGAGTACCGTACCGATCACGTTGAACGTGAAATGTATCAATGCAACGCGCTTGGAATTCGTATTCGCACCGACAGACGCAAGCAACGCCGTCACACACGTACCGATGTTTGCGCCAAGGACGATGAATAGCGCCAATTCGAGTGGCAGAACGCCCGTACCCACCATCGTGATCACGACGCCCGTCGCTGCGGACGAACTCTGGATCAACGCCGTAAAGATTACACCGATCAAAATTAAGAGCAAGGGGAACTGCACCGCTTTTTTGCTGAACAAGCTAATGAACATATCTTCCACCAGCGCGTTGCCGAACGCCTGATCGCTGCTCATTACGTTCAGCCCTACGAAGATCAGCCCCAAGCCGCAGAACAGGTTCGCCAAAATTTTGACCTTTTCCTTTTTCATAAAGCTCATCATCACGCCCACGAACGCCAGCAGATACATCGCCATATTGAAATAATCGTTCTTCAAGGACACGAGCACGCCCGTGATCGTCGTACCGATATTCGCGCCCATAATGATCGGCGTTGCCTGCATCAAGGTCATTACCCCTGCGTTTACCAAACCGATCACCATAACCGACGTAGCCGACGAGCTCTGTATAATCGCCGTCACCCCCGCGCCGATCCCAACCCCCGAAAAACGGTTGTTGCTGATTTTGCCCAGCAGTTTTTTCATACCGCTGCCCGCGCTCTTTTCCAGCGCGTCCCCCATAAAGTTCATACCTACGATAAAGATGCCCACGCCTGCGAGCAGCCATATCAAGCTCTGCACTAATTGCATTACTTCCTGTGCCGTCATTATTCCTCTCCTTTGTATATAATATTTGTTTTTTCTCGTTTGTAGATACCCTTTTTACAACAAAAAAAGTACAGCGCCTATTACCGCCGTACTCCTGATCTTTCTTTGTTCAAGAACGTCATTGTACGGCTATGCCTACAATGAGTTTCACAATTTTTTGCTAGCCTGACTGATTTCCGATCAGTCACTCCTACGGCTCGCCGCAGCCCCCTGCGTTTGCTACTTTCTCATCATTACCTTTTGTATTGTAGCATACTTTTTTAAGCGCTGTCAAACGTTTGAAAGGATCCTTTTTCCATATTTTTTGATTATTTTGTGGAATATTATAGATTTTTTTAATCGCAAAATTTTCTTGTTTTCAACGCTTGACAACGGCATACAAAATCGTGTATAATATATAAATCTTAGTCCTTAAAGAATATCTCGCTGCCACCGGGTAGCAAAATGAACAGCGTTCATATTCCGTGCCGTTAGGTCTTTGCAGGCACGCGATAGGAATGCTTTTTTTGTAGGTCGATATGAAAAAATCTTTCAAAGAGATAATTGCATATTTCACCCCATTTGAACGGGTGCTGTGGCTGTGCTCGGTCACGTTGATCACGCTGTCCTCCTGCTTGGGAAAGGATTTTTATCCGTTGAGCCTGATCGCGTCCCTGCTCGGCGTCACTTCGCTCATCTTTATCGCCAAAGGGAATTTTGTCGGGCAAATTATGATTATGATTTTCAGCATTTTGTACGGCATTATTTCTATCCGCGCGCGGTATTACGGCGAAATGATCACCTATCTGTTTATGAGCTTGCCTGCCGCCGTGTTCGCATGTATCAGCTGGCTGAAAAACCCGTCCAAACAGGGCAAACACGAAGTCCAGATCGGAAAATTATCCTTACAAAAATGGCTGATTTGCGTTGGTCTGTCCATCGTTGCCACCATCGTTTTGTATTTCGTCTTGCGATATTTTAACGCGAACAACCTGATCGTTAGCACCATCTCCGTGACGACGAGTATGTTAGCGGCATCCCTGCTCTTTTTCCGCAGTCCTTTCTACGCACTCGCGTACGTTGCCAACGATCTCGTGCTTATCGTCCTGTGGGTGACAGCGAGCGTGCACGACCTTTCCTACCTGCCCACCGTCGTCTGCTTTACCACCTTTTTGTTCAACGATACGTACAGCTTTGTCAACTGGACGCGTATGCAAAAACGGCAGGCTCGCGACGAAACTCTCTCTTAATACATCTACGCCGAGTGGAAATCCTTATAGAAAACCTTTCACTTCGGCGTATTTTTTTGTAAAAAACACGAACAAATGTTTGACTTTTATTTTCGTACGGATTATAATATAGGTATGATCTCGGAAGAAAAGCTGACAATTTTAACGGAGAGCGCGAAGTACGACGTGTCCTGTTCATCGTCGGGGAGCGGACGAAAAAACGCAGGCGGTATGGGCAACGGGTACGTTGCCGGATGCTGCCACTCGTTCACGCCCGACGGACGGTGCGTTTCCTTACTCAAAATCCTGCTCTCCAACGATTGCATTTATAATTGCAAATATTGTCCAAACCGTTTGGATGCGGACGTGCCGCGCGCAACGGCTACGCCAGACGAGATCTGTCAGCTGACAATCGATTTTTACAAGCGGAACTATATCGAAGGGCTGTTTTTATCGTCGGCGGTACATATCAACCCCGATTATACGATGGAACGGCTGCTGTTGGTCGTGACAAAATTGCGGACGGAATACGGTTTTCACGGGTATATCCACCTGAAAGGGATTCCGCGCGCAGACGAACGGATGATGACGGAGGCGGCGCGGTACGTCGACCGTATGAGCTACAACGTCGAGCTACCCAGCGAAAAGAGCCTAAAATTACTCGCTCCGCAAAAGAGCAAAGAAAGCCTTTTGACACCGATGAAAACGTTGTCCTTACAAAGCGAGGCTTTCCGCGAAGAAAAGTGCAAGGGCTTGGTAAAGGGATATTTTTTGCCTGCTGGGCAAACGACGCAGATGATCATCGGGGCAAGCCCCGAAGCGGACGGGCAAATTTTGCGCCTGACCAACGCGCTGTATCAAAAGAACGGGCTAAAACGGGTATATTATTCGTCGTACGTGCCCGTGGTACGCGATAACGCCCTGCCCGACGTGGGCGCAGGACAGCTCCGCGAACACCGCTTGTATCAGGCAGACTGGCTGCTCCGTTTTTACGGATTTTCGGTGGAAGAGATCGTCGGTGAGGGGGAAAATCTGTCGATGGAGTACGATCCAAAATGCGCTTGGGCACTTCGCAATATGCACCTATTCCCCGTCGAGATCAACCGCGCGCCCTTGGAAACGCTGCTCCGTGTGCCGGGTATCGGCGCGAAAAACGCCTACAAAATTATGGAAGCGCGCAAGTACACTACGCTGCGTTTTGAAGACCTGACGAAAATGCGCGTTGCGCTCAAACGCGCAAAACATTTTATCACCTGCGACGGCAAGTTTTTCGGGACGGAAAACGAAACCGCCGTGCGCGGTCTGCTGGCAGCGGCGGAAACACAGGAAAGCGCCGAACAGCTCGATCTGTTCGGTATGCTCTCCACCCCCCAAAACGCCTTGATCGCTCTGCACGGACAGCTGTAAGGGGGCGGTATGGTCTATATTTTCGACGGAACAAAATACGGATTTTTATCCGCGCTGCTCACCGCTTTTCCCGATCCTGCCGCCATTGTCACGTCGGGTAAAATGCAAATCCCCTTGGGTATGGCTACGCTGGACGTGCCTACCGACCTACCACGTGCAAAACGCGCGGAAGAGCGTTTGCGCTCCTTCGATCGGGATTTTGATTTTGATTTCGATCGCCTGTGGCGGTGCGGTATGAACGACAAAGAACAGGTCGCCTTTCGGTATTTTCGCCTGCTTGCGCAGGAAAAACGCCCCGTTGCCAAGCGGCTCGCCAATCCCGACGTGTTCACCGCGATCGAGTATATCAAAAAGGTTGGCTACGAGATTCATAGGTTTCACGGTTTTATCCGCTTTCTGGAAACGGAGAGCGGCGCGCTCTACGCCCCCTTTTCCCCCGATAACGATATTTGCGATTTGCTCGTGCCCCATTTTCGGGCGCGTTTGCCGCAGTTTCCTTTTGTTCTGCACGACGTAAAACGGCAAAAAGCGGCGGTGTACGACGGGAAGAACGTATTTGTTGCGCCTCTATCGCAGGCAGACGTTTTGCTCTCCGCCGACGAAAGCGGCTGGCAAAGCCTGTGGAAACAATATTACGGCGCAGTGAATATCCCCTGCCGAGAGCGGCTAAAACAAATGCGCGGATATATGCCTGCGCGGTACTGGAAATTCCTGCCCGAACGACAGAAACAACCGCCCGATATGCCGTAAATATATGTAAATATGCACACACGGTACGCGATGAACGAAAAAGACACGGAAAATCCCCGTGTCTTTTTCGTTCTATTCGATCGTAATTTTCACAATATCCTTTTCGTTTTCTTTCACTTCCAACAACACCAGAGAATTGTTTTTGTGAATATATGCTTCCAAACGCCTTTCAATCTCTCCTATTAATACCTTTTCTTTCTCTTCATCCTCACTGCAACACTTGCTTTTCGCAAAGACAATTTTCAGCCCTTCTTCCAAGCCCATTGTTATCTGTTTTTCTTCTCCGTATTGCGCAATTTCAATATTTATTCTACCCATATCTCCACCAAAGAACTCCCCGATTGCACTTCTAAAATTTTACCGATGATCCCCAGCGACGCCAGCTCCATCACTTTTTCAAAATCCACACTTTTCATCAAATCTTTGTCC
Source organism: Clostridia bacterium (assembly GCA_017467265.1). Taxonomy (GTDB): domain Bacteria; phylum Bacillota; class Clostridia; order Christensenellales; family Borkfalkiaceae; genus Scatosoma. The sequence continues at coordinate 70,176 of JAFTSO010000050.1, read as the reverse complement.
GTGATATGAATACTGTTTTTTAGCTCTTTATTTTTCAGGATTATCTCCATAAGCGCAATCGGCAGATTTATCATCACCCGATCTTCCCCATCCACAACGCGCATTTTAAGAAGTTTTCCCTTTGCCTTCTCTTCCGTGACAAAAGCCACGACGGCGTTTTCGTCTTCTTCCAACAACATATCCACACTAACGCCAAACGCACGGGCAATCCGTTTCAAAAGCGTCACGTCGGGACAAGACAAATCGTTTTCCCACTTGGACACCGCTTGTGGGGTTATTTCGCAAATTTCGGCAAGTTTTTCCTGCGTAATACCTGTTTTCTTACGGTAAAACGTAATATTCTGTCCTATCGTTCTCATAGCTCAACCTCCAACGTTCTACGTCTATTATACCGCCTTTTCTCTTAAAATTCAATATACCATTCGTTGTTTTTTATCAACTTTGGGTTGCAAAAAGGGGGTTGCTTTCACAACCCCTTTTCTTTTTTAATCGATCGCGACTTCTTGTTCCACTTCGCCCTCAACGACTACTGCCACGGATTGCTCCGCAATCTTATCACGCGCCGTCGCCAGCATCAGCTTTAATCGGTTTTCTTGGTTGACCTTGGTCGCAGACGGATCATAGTCGATCGGCACGATATTCACGCCTTCGTGCAACGTCTTTACTGCGCGTGCCGCACCCTTACCAACGATATGGTTTGGCAAGCACCCGAACGGCTGCGCGCATACGATATTTTCCGTTCCACTCTCGTACAGCGCTACCATTTCCGCAGGGATCAACCACCCCTCGCCCATCTTCACGCCTTGGTGGATAACTTTGTCCGCGCACGCGCGCAAATATTCAAAATCGTGCGGTGGCTCAAAACCAGCCGCTTCAAACTGCTCGATGATATTCCGCTGTATCTTCAACAGCAATTTGTAGATGAGCTTATACACGAACGCCATCTTTTTGCCCTTGTTGTACAGCTTGGCGTCGTTGATGACGTTGACGATACAATACAGCACGTAATCCATCAGCGCAGGCACGACGGGTTCACAGCCTTCCGCATATAAAAAGTTCTCCAAGCCGTTGTTGGCAAGCGGAGAATATTTAACGTAAATCTCGCCGACGATCCCCACTTTTACCTTATTCGTGCGCTCTATCTCCACGCTCTTAAAGCGCGAAATTAGCTCCGCAACGATCATTTCGTATTTCTTATACGCCTTGGAGCGCAACGCCGTTTTTACGAACAAAATGCTCTCATCGCGGACACGGTCCGCCTCTATCGGGTTTTTCGCGTACGGTTTGCATTGATTATACAGACTCATAATCGCGTCCGCGTAAAAAATCCCATACCCCATTTTCAGAATATCTTTAAGCCGCAAATCCAGCCCGTTCCCCTTTTCCAGCCCCGAAAAATTCAAGGACACCACGGGCACCTGTGGATATTCCGCCTTTAACGCTTTGCGGAGTAAAGACACGTAGTTGGACGCGCGACAACCGCCACCCGATTGCGTGATCAATACCGCCGTTTTATTTACGTCGTATTTACCGCTTTTGAGCGCGTCGATAAACTGCCCGATGACGCAGAGCGCAGGATAGCACGTATCGTTGTGCACGTGTTTCAGCCCCTCGTCGATGATCGAGCGGCCTTCCGTCTTCAAAATCTCAACCTTGTAGCCGCGGCTCTCTACGATCTCCGCCAAAATATCAAAATGGTACGGGAGCATATTCGGCGCAAGGATCGTATAACCCTGTTTCATCTCGTTTGTGAACGTGGGCACACTTTCTTTATAGCTTACTCTCCCCGTCTTTTCCGTCCGTGCTTTCATACGCTCGCGCCCCCTTTCTCTGCCTTCACGCCCTTTTCGCCAATCGCCGCCACCATACTACGCAGTCGGATCTTCACCACGCCAAGGTTGTTGATTTCGTCAATCTTGATCTGCGTATAGAGCTTGTCGTTCTTTTCCAAAATTTCACGGATTTCGTCCGTCGTGAGTGTGTCAATACCGCACCCAAACGATACCAACTGTACCAGCTGCATGTCCTTTTGCGCGCATACGTACTCTGCCGCGCGGTACAGCCGCGCGTGATACGTCCATTGATTGAGCACGTTCACGTCCACGATCGGTGCTTGGTCACAAACGCTGTCTTCGGACAAAACCGCCAACCCCAACGACGTCAGCAGTTTCCCGATCCCGTGATTGATTTCAGGATCGACGTGGTACGGTCTGCCTGCCAAAACGATGGTGTTTTTGCCTGCTGCACGCGCGTTTTGCAAGATCTCTCTGCCCTTTTCACGCACGTCCTTTTGATAGCTGCAAAGCGCCGCAAAGCCCTTGTCCAGCGCGCTGTTAATTTCCTTTGCGCCCACGCCGTATTTGGAAAGCGCCGCTACCAAATTCCGCACGCACGATTTGCGCTCGTTGAGATCGATGTACGGCGAAAGGAAATTTTCCGCCGTCAGCCGTTCGTTGTTCGCCTTTAACAGCTCGGGATAATACGCCACGATCGGGCAATTATAATGATTACTCGACGCGTGTTCGTCGATATTATAGCTCTCGCACGGATAGAAAATGAAATCCACGCCGCTATCAAGCAAGCTCTCGATATGCCCGTGCATCAATTTAGCAGGGTAGCATACCGTATCGCTGGCTACTGTGTGCTGACCGCGGAAATACAAATCGCGGCTACTCTTGTCGCTCACCTTGACAGCAAAGCCCAGTTCACGGAAAAATGCAGACCAAAACGGCAACTGTTCAAACATGACCAGCTGAAAAGGCAAACCTACCACCGCGCGTTTTTGCCCGTCTTCTTCACCTGAACACGGCACGTCCCCCACCGAAGAAAGCAAACGCTCGTATTTGTATTCGTAGATATTCCACTTGCCGTCCTGCGGCTTTAAGCCTGCACCGCGCTCGCATTTGTTGCCCGAAATAAACCTGCTCCCGTCCTCGAACGTCAAAATGTTGATATTACAATGCGAAGTACAGCCGCGGCACACCGTTCCGCGTGACGTGTAAGAAAACTTCTGTAATTGCTCCGCAGAGAGCAAGGAAGACGTCTGTGCCGTCTGCATTTCTTTGGCGTAGAGTGCCGCACCGAACGCGCCCATCAGCCCTGCGATGGCAGGACGAACGACTTCTCTGCCCGTTTCCATTTCAAACGAACGCAAAACGGCGTCGTTTAAGAACGTCCCCCCTTGTGCGACGATATGCTTGCCCAGTTCTTCGGGCGTTTTCGCACGGATGACCTTATACACGGCGTTCTTGACGATGGACGACGAAAGCCCTGCGGAGATATCTTCCACACTCGCGCCTTCCTTTTGCGCCTGTTTCACCGCGCTGTTCATAAACACCGTGCAGCGAGAACCCAGCTCGACGGGCTTTTTCGCGAACAAACCAAGACGAGCAAAGTTCTCTACGTCCATATCCATCGCCTTGGCGAACGTCTGGATAAACGAACCGCACCCCGACGAGCACGCTTCGTTGAGCATAATCGAATCGATCGCTCCGTTTTTGACCTTGAAACACTTGATATCCTGACCGCCGATGTCGATGATGAAATCCACCCACGGATTAAAATGCACAGCCGCCTTAAAATGCGCCACCGTTTCCACGATGCCAAAATCCATTTTCAGCGCAGCCTTCATCATATCTTCGCCGTACCCCGTCACCGCCGCGCCACGGATACGTACCCCTGCGCCACAGAGCGCATACATCTCTTTGAGCCGCGCCACCACAATGTCGAGCGGCTGTCCGTTATTCGATTGATAGTGCGAATACAGCACCTTGCAATCTTCGCTAATCAGCATCAGCTTGGTCGTGGTAGAGCCGCTATCCACGCCCAAATACGCGTCCCCCTGATAGGTGCGAATATCGGCGAATTCCAAATCGCTACGTTTATGTCGCGAAACAAATTCATCATATTCTTCGCGCGTTTCAAACAGCGGCTTGCCGCGCACCACTTCGTCCTTTGCCTCGCAATTATATATCTTTTGATAGAGCGTTTTTATGCTTTCCGCCTGCTCCGCAGTCGCGGAAATCGCCGCGCCGAGCGCGATGAATACGGGCGCGTTTTCGGGAAAAATCGCGTGCGCTTCGTCCAGCCCCAGCGTGTCCTGGAACGCCTTCCGCAAACCTTTCAAGAAATGCAACGGGCCGCCCAAAAACAGGACTTTGCCTTTGATTTTTCTGCCCTGTGCCAAGCCCGAAACCGTCTGCTCTACCACCGCACGGAAGATGGACGCCGAAATATCCGCTTTTTCCGCACCTTGATTGATGAGCGGCTGAATATCCGATTTTGCAAACACGCCGCAACGGGACGCAATCGGGTACGTCTTCTCTGCCTTCAGGGCGAGCGAATCCATTTCGTCCACGCTAATATCGAGCAACGTCGCCATCTGATCGATGAACGCACCCGTGCCACCTGCACAGCTCCCGTTCATACGTTGCTCCGCGCCGCCCGTCAAAAAGATAATTTTCGCGTCTTCGCCGCCAAGCTCCACCGCCACGTCCGTATCCGCGTGATATTTTTTAATCGCGCCGAACGCCGCCTGCACTTCTTGTACAAAACACACGCCGCTCTTTTGCGCCAAGCCCAGCCCCGCGCTGCCCGTGATCGCCGCACGGAACGTCACGTCACCGAACGCCTTTTCCACCTTTTGCAGAGCGGAAAGCACGCACTCCTTCACGCGAGAGAAGTGCCGCTCGTAGCTCGAATATAAAATTGTCCCCGTCCGCTCGTCCAGCACTACCGTTTTTACGGTCGTCGAACCGACGTCAATCCCTAACAAATACGCCATTATTTACCTTCCAAGGCTTGTTTTTCTTAAATTATATCACACTTTCGTGTTTTTTCAATGAAATTTTCCAAAAAAATTATTAAGTTTTTCGCTTTTTTCCATTTTTTCTTCTTACAGAAGAACTTTTTTGCGCACGAACTTTTTTGGAGCGCGATAAACAACCGCTTGCCAAAGCCGCCCGTTTGTGCTATACTAAACGTATGAAATACGATTACAAAGCTCTCTATGAAAAGAACGCGGCGCTTTACCAAAAATCGCCTCAGCGACTGAAATTCTTACAGCTGTGCAATACGACGTTGACGTGGCTGTTTGCGGCGGCGTACGTCGCCCTGTGGCTGTACGCAGTCAAATCGGAAAAGCTCCCGTTGCCCGATCTCATCCCCTTATTTTTCGCACCCACGCTCGCCCTGATTTTGGTCAGCGCGATACGGCTCGGCGCAGACCGCCCCCGTCCGTATTCAAAATACGGCGCCGGTATTACGCCGCTCGTACCCAAGCAAGATCGCGACGGCGATTCCTTCCCAAGCAGGCATATCGCGTGCGCGGCGGCGATTGCAACGGCGTTTTTGTCCGTATTCCCCGTCGTCGGCGGTTTTCTGCTCGTCTGTGCGTTGGCACTCGGCTATCTCCGCTTTTCGCTCGGCGTGCATTATCCGTCCGATCTCGCGGCTGGCTTTGTTCTCGGCGTGCTGTGCGGCTGTACCGTTTTTTTCTAAACAAACATTTACCAAAAAAGCTCTCGGTTTTTCACCGAGAGCTTTTCTTTTTTACAGTTTTATCGCGCCGTAATCAAGCAGTACGTCCGAGAGTTTTGCCAACCGTTCAGGCGAGAGCGTTTCGCCGCGAGCCTTGTCCTCTACCCCCGCAGTAATCAAAATTTCCTTTGCCTGTTCACGTGTGAGCTTAAAGAAATTGACGAGATTGTTTTCCAGCGTTTTTCTGCGGTTCAAAAAAGCGCATTTTACCGTCTGGCGGTAGGCACGTTCGTCCTTCACCGCGATACGTCCCCGTTCAAATTCGATTTTTACCACCGCCGAATCAACGTTCGGACGGGGATAAAAAAGATTGCGCGAGACGCGTTTTACCACCTTTGCGTTGCCTTTTAAGGCGATCGCCGCCGTGATCGAGCCGTATTCGGGCGTATCTTCCTTGGCGCAAAACCTGTCTGCCACTTCTTCCTGCACCATAATCGACAGTCCTTGCACTTTGTCGCTCTCTTCTAAAAGTTTCGTCACCAACGGCGTCGTGATATAGTAGGGCAAATTCGCCACCACCATATATTCTTCGATTTCCTGTTCAAACTCTCTCAAATTCAGCTTGTTAAAATCTCGGAAAATGACTTCCACGTTCTCTAACCCTGCCAACGTTTCCGCCAGAACGGGCTGCAAATCGCGGTCAATATCGAAAGCATACACTTTTTTTGCCGCCTCGGCGAGCGCGCGCGTCAGCGTTCCCGCTCCACAACCGATCTCCACCACCGTCGTGTCCTTGTCAATCCCCGACGCCTCTACGATGGAGCGCAGCAAATTCGTATCCGATATAAAGTTCTGTCCGAACTGTTTTTTGAAATGAAAGCCGTGCTTTTCCAGCACCGAACGCAAATCCTGCATACTTTGCTCCTTTTGTAAAATTTTGCGTTCACGAAAGCCGTGAACGCATACCTGGGTGGGGCATTTTTAACAATCGGTGATATATTTCCGCACGTAGAGCGGCACGCGAATACTCTCCGCCAAGCGTTTGCACGCCTCCACTTCCTCTTCGCCGATGCAATCGACAATCGAAAAACGGCAGGCTACGTCGTTCTTTTTACATATCTTCGCGAACTCGACAATCCCTGCGAATCCTGCCTCGCCAAACTGCGAACGGCAGATAGGCTGATATTTTTCCACGCAGGACGCGTTGAGCGAAATATTCACAAAATCAATCTTGTCTTTCAGATCGGGCACGATGTCGCGTTTGTTGATCAAGTTCCCCTGTCCGTTGGTGTTGAGCCGCGTCTTTAACCCCTTGCCGTGGAAATAATCGCACAACGCCACCATTTCCGCCACCTTATACGTCGGCTCGCCAAAGCCGCAGAATACCACTTCCTTAAACCTCGTGAGATCACCAAAGCCGTTCGCCTGCGCGATCACTTTTTCCACCGTGGGATCGCCGTGGCGTATCCAAAGATAATTGCCGTAATAGCTGCTCCGTTCGTTCCGCACGCAGAAATCGCAGCCGTTCGAGCACTTGTTGGTCAGGTTTATATACAGATTGCCGTCCAAGGTATATACGTACGTATCCTTGCGGTTCTCTTCCTTTTTGTCGTTCCCCTTATTCTTGTTTTGGCTCTGATTTTGATTTTGTTTTTGCGGGGTATTCTGATTTTGTTTCTGTCCGTTTTGCACGTTTTGATTTTGGGGCTGACCTTGCTTGTTCTTGTGCTTTTGCTTGCCCTGCCCCTGATTTTGCGCCTGTTTTTGGGCATTTTGCGCCTGTGGATTGCCTTGTTTAGGCTGATTCTGTCCGCTTTGTCCGTTCTGCACGTTTTGCGCGCCCTGCGCCTGCGGATTATTCCCACCGCCGTTGCCGTGATTTCTGTGGCGATGCCTACGTCTTCTACCGCCCTGACCGCCTTGACCACCCTGCGCGTTGGCTTGTGCGCCTACGTTTTGCTGTTCGTTTCTGTTCTTATTTTCGTCCATACGATCATTTCAATCTGAAAAACAGTCTTCTCGCGTTATCGAGAATTTGTTTTTTCAGCTCCTTTTCGTTTTCGTTGCGAAGCAACGCCAAATTTTCGACGATATACTTCACGTTTTTCGGCTCGTTGGGAAACGTGCCGCGGAAGGGCACGGGCGTTAAATACGGGCAATCCGTTTCTGACAAAATGCGGTCATACGGTACGCGTTGAACGCTCTCCCATACCTTTTTCGCGTTTTTGAACGTCGAAGGCCCACCAAAGGAAAAATACAGCCCCAGCGCCGCAAAATCCGCTACCATTTCAGGCGAATACGAATAACAATGCATCAAGCCGCCCCGTTTTAAGAGCTGCGTATGTGATTGCAAAATCTGCAACGTTTCCGCCGCCGCGTCGCGGCTGTGCAAGACCACGGGTAAGCCTACTTCGTCCGCCAACTCCATTTGGCGGATAAACAAATCCCTTTGCGTTTCAGGAGCAGGGTTGTCGTCGAAATGATAATCGAGCCCGATCTCTCCCACGGCAATACATTTTTCGTTTTTGCACAGCGCGCGGAGTTTTTCCAAATCGCCGTCCTGATATTTTTTCAACTCGCTGGGGTGAAACCCTGCCGAAAAATACACGTCGTCGTGCCGCGCGGAAAGATCCGCCGCGATATACGAAGATTGTAAATCAAACCCCGAACACACGATACGTCCCACGCCGTTTTTACGTGCACGGGCAATCGCGCCGTCCGTGCCGCCGATCTCCTCATATTCGTCACCCGTCAGGTGACAATGAATATCAATATACATAAATCCGCTCTTTTTGCCGTTATGCGGCTCGATTAGCCAAGGTTCGCGCCGCTCTTGATATCCTTATCGGGCACGATAAGCGACAGCGTTCCGTCTTCGTCTTCCGCCGCCATAATCATACCCTCGGACACAATGCCGCATACCTTTCTGGGCGCAAGGTTGGTGACGAACACCACTTTCTTGCCCACCATTTCTTCGGGCTTGTAATGCTTTGCAATCCCCGAAACGATCGTGCGGACTTCATCCCCGAATTTCACCGTTTCTTTTAAGAGCTTGTTCGATTTCGGAACGGGCTCGCAAGCAATAATCTCGCCCACGCGCAGCTGCACCTTCATAAAATCGTCAAAGGTAATTTCGGGTACGGCGTTCTCGTCCGTCGTTTCCGCTGCCACGTCCGCTTTCTTTTCTTCTTTCTTTTCTACGGGTGCAGTCTTTGCCATTTCCGCCGCATACGCCGCCGCCTGCTCCTTTTGGATCTTTTCAATCTCTGGCACGAGCGTCTTAAAATCGATACGCGCAAACAGGGGCGGAATCGCCGTCACCGTCACGCTGTCACGCAGCCCGAACGCGCCGCAATCTTCCAGCGTTCTGCTTTCCCCACCGTACGCCGCCAAAATCTTCGCGCTCGTATCGGGCATAAAGCTATCCAACAGCGACGCGCCGATCTGGATTGCCTCGGCAAGATTGTACAACACATCGTTCAAGCGCGCCTTTTTGCTCTCGTCTTTGGCAAGCGCCCAAGGCATCGTTTCGTCGATATATTTATTCGCTCTTCTAAAGAGCGCGAAAATCTCTGTAATCGCGTCCGCGATACGCAATTCGTCCGCTTTCGCCTGCACCTTTGCCGCAACACCCGTCACCGTCGCCTTGAACTCTGCGTCAGGGTCTTGTTCGTTTGCCGCCAAGGATTTTACGACCGTACCGCCGAAATATTTTTCAATCATCGCGATCGTACGGTTGACAAGGTTGCCCAAAACGTTGGCAAGCTCGGTATTGAAACGCTCGGTGACGAGCTCCCAAGTGATCTGCCCGTCGTTATCGAACGGCATTTCGTGGAGCACGAAATAGCGCACCGCATCCACGCCGAAAAGGCGTGCCAAATCGTCCGCGTAGATCACGTTGCCTTTCGATTTGCTCATTTTGCCATCGCCCTGCAACAGCCAAGGATGCCCGAACACCTGTTTGGGCAAAGGTTCGCCGAGCGCCATCAGGAAAATGGGCCAGTAGATCGTGTGGAAACGCAAAATGTCCTTACCGATCAGGTGCAGATCGGCAGGCCAGTATTTTTTATATTTATCGTCGTGATTACCGTCTGCGTCAAACCCGATCCCCGTGATATAGTTCGTCAGCGCGTCCATCCAAACGTAAACGACGTGTCTTTCGTCGAACTCGACAGGAATCCCCCACGAGAACGAAGTACGCGACACGCAAAGATCCTGCAATCCTTTCAAACGGAAGTTGTTCATCATTTCGTTCTTACGCGAAACGGGCTGGATAAATTCGGGGTGGGTGTTGATATGCTCGATCAACCTATCGGCATATTTGCCCATTTTAAAGAAGTACGCCTCTTCCTTGGCAGGCTTTACGTCCCTGCCGCAATCGGGGCATTTGCCATCGACGAGCTGGCTCTCCGTCCAGAACGATTCGCAAGGGGTACAATACATACCTTCGTAATACCCCTTGTAAATATCCCCCTGGTCGTAGAGTTTTTTGAATATTTTCGAAACCTGTTTCACGTGATACGGATCGGTCGTACGCATAAATTTATCGTACGAAGTATTGACGAGATCCCAAATGCCCTTGATCTCGCCTGCCACGTTATCGACGAACGCCTGCGGCGTAAGCCCTGCCGCCTGCGCTTTTTCCTGAATCTTTTGACCGTGCTCGTCCGTGCCCGTTTGGAAGAACACGTCGTAGCCCTCCTTGCGCTTAAAACGCGCGATCGCGTCCGCCAAAATCGCCTCGTAGGTGTTCCCGATGTGGGGTTTGCCCGACGTGTATGCAATCGCCGTCGTGATGTAATAAGGTTTCTTTGCCATAAAAAAGCACTCCTTGTCTAACACTTTATCAAAAGTATTATAATACTTTTTTCAAAAAAAGTAAAACGTTTTGCGCAAGGCGAACGAAGATTATAGTGCAAATGTCCCGTGCCGAGCCAAGTTCCACCCGTATTTTTACGGGAAACGCCGTTCAAACCGTTGACAAAGCCCATCAAAAGGGGTATAATAAAACCATCGACGGCAAAGGTGCTACAAGGTCTAAAACCCTGTTGCCTTTGCCTTTTTTCGTTATTTACCTTCGTTTTCGACAGCGAAAACGAGCATAAGGAGAACGCTATGAAAACGGTAAGCGATTATTTTGGCTCGATGGTCTTCGATGACAAAGTGATGAAGTCGATGCTCGACGAGAACATCTACAACACGCTCAAACGCACGATTAAAGACGGGCGCAGCCTGAATTTGTCTGTGGCAAACGAAGTTGCAAACGCAATGAAAGACTGGGCAATTTCGTTGGGGGCTACCCACTTTACCCATTGGTTCCAACCGATGACGGGTATCACCGCCGAAAAACACGACAGCTTTATCTCCCCCGACAAAGACGGGCGCGTGATTATGGAATTTTCAGGCAAGGAGCTCGTCCGCGGCGAAACGGACGCGTCTTCTTTCCCTTCGGGCGGCTTGCGCGCGACGTTCGAGGCGCGCGGCTATACCGCTTGGGACGCGACTTCGTACGCGTTCATCAAGGACGGCGTGCTGTGTATTCCCACGGCGTTTTGTTCGTACAGCGGCGACGCGCTCGATCAAAAAACTCCCTTGCTCCGCTCGATGGAAGCAATCAACCGTCAGACGCTCCGCGTTCTCAAGCTGTTTGGCAACGAAGACGTGACCTCCGTCAAAACGACGGTCGGTCCTGAACAGGAATATTTCTTGGTCGATAAACAGATGTTTACAAAGCGCAAGGACCTCGTCTATACGGGGCGCACTTTGTTTGGCGCAGCGCCCCCCAAAGGACAAGCGCTCGAAAGCCATTATTACGGCGTGATCAAGCCCCGTGTACAGGCGTTTATGAACGATCTCAACGAAGAGCTGTGGAAATTGGGCGTGCTTGCCAAGACGGAACACAACGAGGCAGCGCCTGCACAACACGAACTCGCGCCTATTTTTGCAACGACGAATATTGCTGCCGATCACAACCAGCTGACAATGGAAATTATGCAAAAGCTGGCAAAAAAACACGATATGGTGTGTCTGTTGCACGAAAAACCCTTCGAGGGCGTGAACGGTAGCGGTAAACATAACAACTGGTCGATCTCGACGAACACGGGTATGAACCTGTTCGAGCCGGGCGATACGCCGAGTGAAAACGCGCAATTCCTGCTCTTCCTTTGTTCCGTTTTGAAGGCAGTGGACGATTATCAGGATTTGCTCCGTATCTCCGTAGCGTCCGCAGGCAACGATCACCGACTTGGCGCACACGAAGCGCCCCCCGCCGTCGTTTCCATTTTCCTCGGCGACGAGCTGACGGAGATTTTGGAAGCAATCGAAAAAGATCAGCCGTACGGCGCGAAGGAAAAAGAGCTCCTGCGCGTAGGCGTACATACGATGCCGAAATTCCCCAAGGACACCACCGATAGAAACCGTACCTCACCGTTTGCCTTTACGGGCAACAAATTCGAGTTCCGTATGCTCGGCTCGTCGGCGTCCGTTTCCGCACCCAACACCGTCATCAATACGGCGGTAGCGGAAATTTTGAAACAGTTCGCAGACGAACTGGAAAACGCGGAAAACTTCGAAAGCGCACTCCACGACCTTATTCAGCGCGTTATTACGCAACACAAGCGCATCATTTTCAACGGCAACGGGTACGACGATAAGTGGCTCGCCGAGGCGCAAAAGCGCGGTCTTTTGAACCTGCGTACCACCCCCGACGCACTCCCCCACTTCGTCGATCAAAAAAATATCGACCTGTTCACCGCACACAAGGTATATACCGAGCGCGAAATGCACTCCCGTTTAGAAATTCAGTTGCAAAATTACAGCGCACTCATCAACATCGAGGCAAAGACGATGATCGAGATGGCGAAAAAAGAGATTTTGCCTGCTGCAAGCAGATACAGTCAGCTCCTTTCCGCGACGATCATTTCCAAGAGATCGGTGTGCGAAACGCTCGATTGTAGCTACGAAACGGAGATTTTGACGGATATTTCCGCGCGTATTTCCAAGGCGTACAAGCATCTCAAAGCGCTGGAAAAGGCGCTCGCCACTGCTGAAAAGACGCAGGGTGCAGCGGCGCAGTCGGTATATTATAAGGACAAAGTTTTGCCCGTGATGGCAAAATTGCGTAGCGAAGCGGACGTACTGGAAACGCTGGTTTCCGCAGACTGCTGGCCTATCCCCACCTACGGCGATCTGATGTTCGGCGTATAATTTCGCAAGAGATAAGCAAAGCTAACGACAAGGAAAAAATCGATATGTTTGACGTGCAAAAAACGACCGCCGAGGCGGTACAATGGATACGCGACTGGTTCGAAACTAACGGCAAAGGCTGCAACGCCGTCGTCGGGATTTCGGGCGGAAAGGATTCGAGCGTGGTTGCCGCGCTGTGTGTGAAAGCGCTGGGAAAAGAGCGGGTGATCGGCGTGCTGATGCCCAACGGCGAGCAGCCTGATATTGACTGCTCTCGCCAGCTCGTCGCGTACCTGGGTATCCCCTTTTACGTTTGCAACATTAAAAAAGCGGTGGACGGCGTGAAACAATCGCTGATGGAGAGCGGTGTGGAGCTCACCCGTCAGACGCTCGTCAATCTGCCACCCCGTATCCGTATGTCAACCTTATACGCCTTATCGCAATCGATGAACGGGCGCGTGGCGAATACGTGCAATCTGTCCGAAGACTGGGTGGGCTATTCCACGAGATACGGCGACGCCGCCGGCGATTTTTCCCCCCTTGGCAAGCTGACCGTGCGCGAAGTAAAAGCCATCGGACGGTATCTGAACTTGCCCGAAAATTTGGTAGAAAAAGTGCCCTCTGACGGACTGACCGATCGCACGGACGAAGATAACCTCGGCTTTACGTACGCCGTTTTGGACGAATATATCCGCACGGGCGTATGCGAAGATCAGGACACAAAGGCACGTATCGACCGCCTGCACAAAATCAACGAATTTAAGTTAAAGCCTATACCCTGTTATGAGTTCAAGGCAGAAAATTGATATTTTTGCATAGCAAAACCCCGACCGTTTCGGTCGGGGTTTTCTTATTTCCCGATTGTCATTTTTGCAATCAATAGCCCATTTTGAGTCCGAGAATTTCCGTGCAGTAAAAGCTAGCACGCTCGTCCGAATCGCTGTAAATAAGCGCCGCCGTCTTATCCGCGCTGGAAAAACCTTCGTCCCAGAGCATACGCGCAATACTGTTTGCAGGTCTGTCGTCGTCGATATAGCTGCCGCTCTGTTCTTGGAATACCACGAATTTTTGTCCGCCTACCGAAATCTCAATGCGCCATTGTCGAATCCCATAGATATTCGTGCCGAGCTGCTTAAAATGAAAATACGTCCAAGGCGTGATGATAACAGGCGTTTTGCCGTCGATAAATTGCCAGTGCGCATTGACGAGCTTCGCCGCAAACCATACGTCCGAATATTCCGCCAAGTTCATGCCATCAAAGTTATAATTCCAAACGGCACTCTTGCCCTTGCCCCAAGCGAACGCACCTTCCGTCTTTGCGTCAAAACGAGTCACCAACGAAAATCCTTCGGGCGCGCGCACGTCCCCCACGTCTTCGTTGAATACAATCTGCCGACGATCGAGATCGTTCACGTTCAGCATACTTTCGCCGATCGCAATCGCTTTGAGCGATACTTCGGTCATATTGCTTTGGGTACGTCCCCAGTACGCATAATAGGTATTCTCGCGCCAACTCTCGCTCCAACCCTCGGGTTGTTCTTCCGCTTCGCAATAGAACAGAGCGTCGATACAGCCGTTAAACGCGTTATCTCCTATACTCGTCACGCTGGCAGGGATAAACGCCCCCATCAGGTTTTTACAGCCGTAAAACGCGTTTTCACCGATGGAACGGAGCGTCGTGGGGAAATATATCCTCGTCATACCCTTTTCATTCTCGAATGCCCCAGCGTCGATTGCTTGCACGGGTACGCCTTCGTACGTCGAATTGATCACTACGCGCATTTCCACGCCGTCATACCCCGTCACACGCGCATACGTACCATCTTCGGACAAAACGTAATACACGCCTGCCGTCGGGAGCACACCGCCGCAATCTTTGCAAAGGCTCGATCCATCGTCCTGATGTCCGCTTTCGCCCTTGGTTTCGTTGCACAGCGTACAGCAGAGCCAATGTTCCGTTTCGTTATATGTATATTCCGTTGCCCAAACGTGGTCTTCTGCCGTGCCGCGGCGCGTTTCCGTTCTTTCGCAATCTAAACAAATCCGCTGATAAGAATCCTCTTCACAATTCCCCGTCGCGCTGACACGTTCCCACGCGCTATATTTATGTTTGTGCGTGGAGTTGCCCTTATTGCAACCGCCGAGCGCGAACGTCGCCGCGGTCAGCGTGAACGCCAACAGCACAGAGAATATTCTTCTCGTCTTTATCATCTTCTTTCTCCTATTCATATCTTCAAATACGTTATTTATTGTAGCATAATTTTGCCCCGTCCGTCAATGCTTTTGCGCTCCGCTTTGCCGTAAACCGAAAAAACGCAATCGCCGCAAAAAAGTAGAAAAAAAGCAATACCCTACCGCGATTTTAGTATGAAAAACGGGCGGTTGCCCGTCCGTTTTTTGCCTTGCATTTGCGATTATTTTTCTTTGCTGTGGAAGATCAGCCCGATCGTACCGGGGCCGCAATGCGCGCCGATCACAGGCCCTACGGGCTGCACGTGAATGTCCAGCTCGCCAAATTCCGCCTTGATCATATTGATGAACGCGTTGGCGTCGTCTTCGCAATCCGCATGCAAGACGTACACCTTGTATTGATCCAGCTCGCTACCCTTGGTTTTCATATAGCCAAGCAGCGTCGCCAGCGCCTTTTTGAACCCTTTTACCTTGTTGATATTCAGGATTTTGCCCTCTTCGTTAAAATACAAAATCGGCTTGATCCCCAGCAGGTTGCCCAGCACCTTGGACACGCCCGACACTCTGCCGCCGCGGTGCAGATACGTCAAATCATTGACCACGAAATAAGTCGCCGTGTGCTCGATCAACTCGTCCAAATAGCTGTCCAGCTCGTCCATTGTCGCGCCGTCCTTGTATTTGAGCGCGCCGTAATAGGTGACAAAACCGCTGCCGAGCGAAATCAGCTTGCTGTCCTTATAGCGGATCTCTCTGTCGGGATATTTTTCTTTGAGCTGTGCAATCACGTTCTTCATCGCGTTGAACGTACCGCTCATCTGGTGCGAGAACGTGATGTAATAAATATCTTCGCCACGCGCCAAGATCGGCTCGAAATATTCGGTGTAGGCGTATTCGTTGAGCGCCGCCGTTTTGGGCGTGCCGCCTGCACGCATACCGTCGAAAAACGCCTTGAAATCGGTGTTTTCGCCCATATCGTAAAATTTCTCTTCGCCATTTTCAATATACGGCATACGGATTACGTTGAGTCCCAGCTCCTTGGCCGTCGTATGCCAAAGTTCGCAGTTCGAATCGCAAAATAATTGATACATATTTGATTATTCTCCCGTTGTTATTGATTTTCCGCCGCCTTTACCTTGTCGTTGTCGATGAGCGCAAAGGAAAACTCACCGCTTAACGCCAGCTTGTCGCCGTTATACCCCACCGCTTTCATAAAATGGAAAGGTCCGATCGATTTCACCGCCGTGCACGTGAACGCCACCGTGTCGCCCGGGCGCACGGGATTTTTAAATTTTACGTTGTTCATCCCTGCGTACAGCGTCGTCTTACCCTTTACTTTGTCCGCCATCAAAAGGCAGGAGCATTGCGCCGCCATTTCACACAAAATCACCCCCGGTACGATCGGGTTTCCAGGGAAGTGTCCCTGCAAAAAGAACTCGTCACCGCGTACCGTGTACGTACCTGTCACCGTTCCGTCGTCGTTGGCGTGGATTTCGTCCACGAGCAGCATCGGCTCTCTATGCGGTATAATTTCTTTGATTTCTTCTCTCGTCATTTGGCTATCCCCCTACGATTACTCGCAACGCGCCGCCGCGCTTTTTAAGATCGTTTCCGTTTCCGCTACGATACGCTCCACAATCTCTTGACAAGACCGCTCTTCCTTAATCAGCCCTGCAATCTGACCGCACAGGAACGAACCCGTTTCCCAGTCGCCGTCCTGCACAGCACGGCGTAAAGCCCCCGTGCCGTATGCCATAATTTCTTCGTCCGTCACGTTCGCTCCGTTCTCCAAATCGCTAAACGAACGGGTAAACGGATTTTTCAAGGCACGCGCAGGATGTCCTACCTTTCTGCCGTTCACTACCGTGTCCGCATCCCCTGCCTTGATCACTCTGTCCTTATACGTCTGGTGCACGTTGCACTCCTTCGCCACCAAGAACGCCGTGCCCATCTGCACGCCTTCCGCACCCAGCATCAGCGCCGCCGCCATGCCCCTGCCGTCTGCAATACCGCCTGCGGCGATCACGGGAATATCTACCGCGTCCACCACTTGCGGCACGAGTGGCAACGTGTGCGCTTCGCCGATATGGCCGCCGCTTTCACCGCCTTCGGCAACGACCGCCGTCGCGCCGCGCTTTGCCACCATCTTTGCCAGAGCCACCGACGCCACCACGGGGATCACCTTCACCCCTGCGTCCAGCCACTTTTTAATATATGCCAAAGGGTTGCCTGCACCCGTCGTCACTACGGGCACGTTCTCTTCGATAATCACTTCCGCCACTTCGGGAGTGTACGGGCTCATCAGCATCACGTTCACGCCGAACGGCTTGTCCGTTTTCGCACGCACTTTCTTGATCTCCGCGCGGAGCTGTTCCCCGTTCATATTCATCCCTGCGATAATTCCCAAACCGCCTGCGTTGGATACTGCCGCCGCCAAATCCGCGTCCGCTACCCAAGCCATACCCCCCTGAAATACGGGGTATTTGATCCCTAAAATATCGCAAATTCTGCTCTTGATCATAACGCTTTCTCCTACGCACGCCTTACACGCGCTGTCCCTCTCTTTTTGTTGTTTTTTCTACATATTATTGCCACTTTTGGGTATTATCCACCCCTAAACGCCGCTTTTGATCTAAAAATATTATACCTTATCTATAAACGCGTGTCAAGTGTTTTCTGAAAAAACCCTCCTTTGTTCACGAAAAAACCGCCCCGAAAAAAGAGCGGTTTTTGTTTTGCTTTTATAAGCCGAGCTTTGCCGCTAATTACAGCAGCGCAGGCAGCTCGTTATCCCAGTTCGCCAAGATCTGTTCACACAAAATCAGGCAGCGGAGCAAATGATAAGGACCTTTCCACAGCGAGCCTTTCTGTTCGTGCGATACCGTGCCGTCGCGGTGCAGATACCCGTACCACTCGCCGTATTCCTTGTCCGAGAAATGGCTAAAAATATATTCGTGCAATTTATCGTACCAAGCGGAATATTTTTCATCGCCCGTGATTTTGTACGCTACCAGCGTTGCAATCAGCGCTTCGTTATGCACCCACCACAGTTTCATATCGTGTTCCAGCTGTTCACAAGGTCTGCCGTACACGTCGCGGAAATAATAAATACCGCCGTATTGTTCATCCCAACCGATATCCAGCGACCAATCGAGAATATTCAGCGCCTGTTTGAGCAACGTTTTATCCCCCGTCTGCACCGCCGCGTTCATCAAGAACCACGAATTTTCAATGGAGTGCCCGGGGTTGATCGTGCGCCCAACGGGATTATCCAAAATACTCCCGTCCGTATAGACCGTTTCCAGAACGCATTTCAGGTCTTCCTTATAATGCAAATTCATCATATCGGCAACGATCTTTTTGATGATGTTATCGTAATATTCGTGATTGCCCGTGATACGGCGCAACGTCTGCGCAGAGCTGACCAAAACCATCGGGTTGGTATTGGAGTGCAAAGGACGGATTTCGCCGTTTTCCTTCGGCGTGATCTTGAACGGATCAGCGGCAGGATCGCAATACATATCCCACATAAAATCAAAATATTTCACCGCCAAAGCCAGATCTTCGGGGTTTTTACGCAGCATATAGTATTCGGCAAAACCGACCACCAAAAAGCTCTCCGAGAAGAAATAACGACGTTTTCTAAGCGGTTGACCGTCGCGCGTGACCGTGAAAAACATTCTGCCGTCGGTATCGATGCAGTGGTCCTTGATAAATTTTGCGCCCAAATCTGCCGCCTCAGCCCAGTCCTTATTTACACCGTACACGTTGCACAGTTTGGAAAACGTCCAAAGGCATCTACCCTGAAACCATACGCTCTTGTCGTCGTTATACGATTTGCCCTGTCTATCCACGCTCGTGATAAAGCCGCCGTATTTCTTGTCAATAAGATCGGAATTCATCCAAAAGGGCACTACGTCGTTAAAAAGCGCGTCGTAATAAAAATTTTTCAGTTCATTTACCGTTTGTTTCATAATATTATATGTATCCTTTTTATTTATTTTTCTTCGATAATTAAGCCGACCTCAAACATTCTGCGCCAAGGCAAATAGCATTTTTCGATCTTATAGCGGTCGGTCAATTCGGGATAATTCGCAGACATATACTCGTTAAGAAGTTCTTCTACACGTGCGCTCACTTCGCCCACTTGCTCTTTCGTATCCTCGTACTTATATCCCATTTTTTCCACTTCGTAATCCCAAATCTGCTTACGCACGTACGCACAATAACCGATATCCTCGTACATACGCTCCGCCGTAAATTTACGATGCGTGGGCGTGTCGCCGTAAAAATAGCGGAGTATCGCCTGACAAATGACCGTGCCCAAGGTGTTGGACGAAGTGTTCCAGCCAGCAAAACCCCACAGGTTAAAGAACCCGATTTCTTGCGTAATCCGTTCACACAGCCGCACGTCCGCTCCGTTGCAATAGGCGATATCCGCCACCGCAACCCCTTTGCCCTCTTCCACTGCCTTTTTCATACGGGCGATATACGCGGGCAAATCGCGGTCGTAATACTGCCGACCGTGGGGCATAGAAATGTTTTGTACCTTGCCCACGGGCAAATTGCAAAAGAGCAAAATATCCGCCTTTTCTTCGTTTTCGCAAAGCTGACCGCCCGCGCTTTCGATCTGCAATTTAATCGTCTTATACACTTCACGGTCTTCGTATAAGGGAATCACGTTTTTACATTGTTCTTTTGGATAGACGGGACAGATTTTCGGGGCATACCCTTCCATATCCGCCACCACGCGCGCAAGCAAGGTCATGCCGCCCTCGTCCGCACCCGGATAAATATCCACCTTCAAATTTTTCTCGGCAACCATCTTGCGAACCTTCGCCTGATCCATCGCCGTAAATCCACAGGGATTAGAATCGTCCTGCAAAATGACGAACGATTCGAACACGTCCCCCACCAAATCCAGCGTTTTCATAAACAACTCGATATTGCATTGACGGCGTGTGAGATAATCGTCAAGGTACGGCTCTACCACCTTTAATCGCGCTTTTTCCGCAAGATATTCCGCCTCGCTGATTTTGCCGTCCTTAAATTTATGTTCGTTTTGACCGTACTCGAAAATTTCCAGACCGCAAACGCCGTAATAATCAGGCTCTTCGTCCGCGTCCGAATAGCAAGGACAGCGCATCACGAGCGAAAATCCGTACACCGTCATTTTTGGATTGCGTTTTTTGATTTCCACCAATACGTTCAACCTTTCTTCCAAGGTTTCCTTGGATAAACGGTGCAATCTGGACGGAATAATCCCCCCGTATAAAAGAGTATCCACCGCAATCACGAGATAGTCCGCGTCCGCACACTCACGCAGCAAAAACGCCTTGATCTTTTCATAATCGGCAGGAATCTTTTTATCCCCCATTTCGTCCAAATTCGGACTGATCAAACGGTAATTTTTCTGCTTTTCACTTAAAAAATTAACGAAAGAATAATTGCAAGGTCTTTCATCTAAAGGTAAATACACAACTTTCTTCATATTCTTTCTCCACAAAACTATGGTATCATTTTTTTACTCGTTTGTCAAGGCTTGATCTCATTTTCTTGCAAGTATTCGCTCTTTTCTACAAAATCTTTCGCGTTATACACATACCGCTTTGTCCGTCTTTACGCTCTCTTCCGCCGCATACACGACCAAATGCCCGTTGACGGAATCGTCGATCGTCGTAATCGAAACGGAAGATTCGTCCCCGTTAAAATAGCGCACTAGCTCGTACATGATGGCATAATCGCCACCACCGTGTCCGCCGTATTCCACGCTGTTTACCACGTCTTTGTTCACGTCCACAATCTCTTCGTCATACCAGAATTTATCGCCGCTGCGATCAAAGATGCGAAGCGCGAATTTCCCTTCTTCCAAACGCCCTTCCACTTCACCTTTCGTGCCGCAGATATGGATATACCGCCCCGGTTTGTTCGTGCCGCCAACCATCGTGAACGAAGCAACCGAACCGTTTTCAAACGCTACGCTAACCGTCTGCCGATCGTTGATATCACCGCCGCTGTTGTAGGCGCAACGTCCGTAATCGGACGTTTTGAGCCAAGCCGCCTTGTCTTCCTTCGTGATCGTATTCAAGGGCTTGTTCATCCCCATCCACGTCTGGAAAGGCATACCGTCCACTTCCAAATGCACCTTTTGCGCCGAATACAGGCAGGTATCGTTGTGCGGACAATGATAACAAAATTCTGTCGCGCCGACGGGTGCGTTTTCGGGAATAAACTGCGCGCGAGAACCCACGCTAACCACCTTTTTCGGCTGTGTGGCGTTGTTCAGCCAACAGATGAGATCCATATCGTGACAGGATTTTTGCAACAAAAATCCGCTGCCGCAGCGCTTTTCGCTGTTCCATTTTCCACGCACGAACGAATCGAGAAAATGCGCTATCCAAACATGCTCGTTAAGCTCCATCGTCATGATCTTGCCGATTGCGCCTGCATTGATGATCTCTTTGATTCGCTTGTAAAAAGGCGTATAGCGCAACACGTGGCAAATATTCACTTTGACGCCCTTTTCTTTGGCGATCGCCTGCAGCTGCAACAGCTGTTCGCGGTTGGGCACGACGGGCTTTTCCAGAAGCATATTATACCCTGCCGTCATCAACGCCTTCGCCGTGTCGTAATGCATTTCGTCCATCGTCGCATTGATGACGAAATCACAATCGAGCTTTGCACGCAAAAACTCGTCTATATCCCGAAAACAACGTTCTTTCGCCACGGCGTACCGTGCCGCCGCATCGTTCCGTCGGATATCGTTGGGTTCTACCACGCCGACGATTGTTAATTCTTCAGGCGCTTGCAATGAATAATCCGCATATACACAGCCGCGATTGCCAGCACCCACCAAAACGGCGCGCAACTTCTTGATCTCCATAACGATAAGCCTTCTCCTTTTTCAAATGATTAAAACACGAATAACACCGTCGCCGCCACGGAGATCAGCATTTCCGCCGCCACGAACAGATTGATTTTTTCCTTGAACATCACGCGCGATAAAATAGGCGTGAATACGAGCGTTCCGCCTGTAACGAGCGGATACATCAAACTCGCGTTGACGCTGATCGCGCAATAGAGCTGTAACAGCGTCGCTGCGATATGTACCGCGGCAAATCCCGTTCCCATCGTCCAAGAATCCCTGCCCAAGAGCAGTTTGCATTTCCCCTTGTCGCGGCACGTCGCGAATAAAACGCCGCAGTAGAGTATCTTAAAAATATATTTCCAAATGAGAAAAACAACGGTAAAAACGACCACGTCGTCCAGCCTCGCCCCCGCCTTTCTTTGGTGGAGATTTCCAATCGTGGAATTCGCTCCATTGAGCAAAAACAACAGCGAACAAAGCACGATAAACAGCCAAAACTTCCCCTTTTGCCCTGTTTGGCCTTGTGTTTTATCAAACACGGGCAGGATGAGCGCGCCCGTCAGCATCACCGTTGCGATCACGTACCAAACCTTCACCGTTTCGCCCAAAAATACTGCGCCGACAAAAAAGGGTATGATCATGCCGCCAAGCATCATAAACAGGGTATATACCGCCACCGAGCCGATGGAGACGGCTTTGATCCCGATAACGTTCGCCGCCACGCTAACTAGCGCTAACGCCGCCGCCATACCGAGCGTAAATCCGCCTACGCCCAAACCTGAAAAACTGCAACCGTTACAAATAAAGAAACAAAGCAGTAGGATAGGCAGCCCGATGACGCTGCTACCCAAAGAAAACGCGAGCGCAGACGTATAAGACGAGCCGTTTTTCGTCTCGAAGAGCTTGACAAATATAAATTCCGACGAAAACAAAAATGCCGAAAGTAATAACAAAATATATTTATCCATGAGAAGAATTATAAACCATTTTTTGGCGTTTGTAAATAGTTTTTTCACAAAAAAACATTGCGATTTTTACACTTTTTTCAGGTGATCGTCGCCACCGATAAAAACGAGCCGCTCACGCACGCGATTCGGCTCGTCTTTATCCCCTTGCAAACGTTACGATATTTTCAAAACTACGTTTTCCGCCGTTCCGTCGAACGCCTTTTTGTCTAGCTCGATCACAAAAAGCTCCGCGCCCATCACAGCAGCCCCCTCCACGCCGTCAGGCGTTGTGTTTTCCACACGCACACTCAACGCGTCACCTTTTTGCTCCACGCCAACGACGGAATACTGAACGGCAGAATTGCCCGTCGCCAGCTCCAACACGATTATGAGCCTGCCTGCAAAAAAGTCCTCGTCGTATGACGTGGGCGGCGATATATTTTCTCGTGCGGCGTATGCTGCCAACTCGTCCACCGTGCGGATCACGTCCACGCTAGGATAGTTTTTCCCGTCAAAGTATGGCAACGGAAAAGATTTCGCGCGGTACTCCAACGCCACAGGCGGATCTTCGTCTATGAAAATTTTCCACTCCAAGCGGATTGCATACGCGGGCACGAACGCCCCTGCTCCGTTATCGTGCAAAATTTCAATCTCCCACCGCAAAACGATATCGTCGCGTACGTAGATATACGACCACGGATCTTCCAGCGGCGAATCGGTCACTCGATACAGTTTTTCGTCAATGGACGAAAAAAGGCTGTATCTCTCGCGCGGCTTGCCGATCTTTGCGTAGAACGGTTTGCCGTGGTAGTCCGTGATTTCATACAGGTACATTTGTGGCTGCGTACCGCTGTGCTCCACGCCGTAAACTCTCGTCGGATCTTCGTCCGTGTCCGTCGTCACGTACAGATCGAGGAAAAACGTGTTGATAGGGTCTTTGGCACGCCCCTTTTTTTGACAGGCGATCGCGCACACCGATACCATCAGCGCGAGCAAAATCCCTATCCACCGTTTTATAAACCGTCCGTATCCCATTATTTTCTCTCCTGTTTTTTTCGTAAAATTATCGAAAGGCCCTACACGTCACGCGATCAATGCGTTTTTTAATCGTAATACCCCCATTGTAATACCGCCACGTTATTCTTTTCCTGCCATACACGATGCGAGAACTTAGAATCGCTAACGCCGTTTTTATTGCCCTCGTAGATCAGACAATCCCCATACGCCCACACCGCCATGTTTGCTCGGTTGTTATAAGAAAAACCGTGCATCGGCAACGCGTAAAAATACTGATACGGCTCTTTGGTTTCGTTGCAGATATACACCGTGCCTTCGATTGTACAATTTTGCAAAACGCCGTGATTTTGTTCTACCAAGCCGTAAAAATCGACGTTCGTCACGGGATTGTCTTGCTCGCAGACCACGCGCACCTTCAATCCGTCGATATACCCCTTGTTTATACCAAACAAAGCCTTCGTATCGTTGCTATGCAGGTAGGAATTTTCCCGATCGATATTCCACGTCAACGTGTAGCCGTGGGGATTGATGAGCGTGCCGTAGAACAAACCGACCGTCCAGAGATCTTCGGCATACCACGTTATATCCTTCGTCAAAATATAATTATTTTTTCCGTATGCGTTATCCTCTCGCATCGCGGCAGGGGTATCGGGCAACGGCTGGAATTTATCTTCATCGCCTTCATATACGCAGATCAAAAAATTGAACGTATATGCGTTATACGATTCCTTTTTCGCGATGGGATCATACGCCACCCCAAAGGTATATTCCAGCTGATACACCCCCGTCTGCACGCCGCGTATGTACCCGTCTTCGTCGATATATACCATTTTCGTAACGTCTTCCGCTTTCTCGTTCAGTCTGTCGATCGTCAAATGATACGCGCTCTGATCGTGCACCTTCAACGTGTTTTCGTATCGCTGCGACAGCTCTTCGTACTTTTCCTTCGTACCCGAAATCTCCAACGCGTCCGCAAACGAAATCTTCTCGCCCCGTTTTAGCTGGATAAGCCCCGAAGACTGGTACGCCACTCTGCCGTTCGCTTCCTTGGACGGATTGTGCCACATAAACGCGGAAAAACTCCCGACGGAGAGCACCGACAACAGCAAAAAGAGTGCGATACAGATCCCTTTCTTAATTTTCAATCTCATTGTTCTTCTCCTTTTGAACGGTATAGGCATAATTTGCGTTTTTCGCTCTGTGCAAAAAACCGATGGATACGAACGCAAACACGATCACGAACAAGCCGCTAAGCAGTACCCACGGGTTGGCGATATTCCAGCAAAGATCACAGCGCAATATCTCTGCCGACGGCAGCAGAGCGGAGAACGGATCGAACGGACTCGACAAACCGTGCTCGAAAAAATCTTTGTACGTTTGATAGCTCATACCCCCATACGGCAGGGGCGTAGCAAACCCTTCGTTGTTGCCGAGCGCAGGACACGTGTACGTTCTCGTAATGACGAAATGCGTCGAAAGAATCGCCGCCGCGAACACGCAGCCCCACACGGCTTTGAAATACCATTTGTCCCTGCAAACGAACAGGTGTTGGATAAACACCGCCACCGAATAGGTGATCACGCCCGTCAAACCCACCGACGCGCCGAACAGAAAATACCACTTCGTTTTGCCCTGCAAAGCAAATAGACTGTGCCGTGCGTACCCGACGTATTCTGCGTAGTATCCGTTTTTCATCTTATACACGCGGAGCGTACCTACCAAGAGCAGCGCCGTCGTGCACAAAAAGCAATACGTAAAGATATACAACACGTGAATCCAAAACAGCTTTTCGTGGGCTATACGCATCTTTTCGTACAGCTTTCGCATCGTAAATACGCGATAGATAAACAGCGTGAGCACGACCGCGTAAAACACGTATAAAAAGATATGTGAATACCGATCGTAGTCGCGCGCAGCTCCTGCCCCGACGTTGAACACTACGGTGTCGAACAACGCGACGAGCAGATATATACCAGCCAAAAGGCTCGGTATCAAAAACGTCTTTTTCAGTTCGTATAAAAACAGTTTTCCATTACTCTTTCGCATTGACTTTCTCCTTATAAAATTCTTCGACGCTCGCGCCCGTTTCGTCCACGATTTGTTCGCACTCGTAATAGGGCGAAAACGTTCCGTTTTTCAAAACGTAAAACCCGTCGATAATCCGCTCGATCTCTTTGATTTCGTGGGTGGTGACGATGAACAGTCGCTCTTCGTTGATCTCGCTAATCAGCGTTTGTATTATCCTTTCGCGCATATTGACGTCCAAATTCGTCAGCGGCTCGTCGAACAGGCATACGCTCGCGCCGCTGTACACCGTGAGCAGAAATTTTACGTATTGCCGCATACCCGACGATAAATTCCGCAGAAAACTTTTGGGTTTTATCCCCTGCTCTTGTATCTGCTCCATAATCTTCGCCGTGTCCTGTTTGGGCATGAACGTCGCGCAAAATTCGATCAAGCCTTTCACCGTCATCTCGGGCGGATACATATTCTCCACCGCCATATACGCCACATCTTCAAAATCCGTCTTATAGACCGTGCCCTTGTAATACCCGTCCAGCCCCGATAAAATACGGAGCAACGTCGTTTTCCCAGCGCCGTTCAGTCCGAAAACACCTACGATCTTGTTCGTTTCTATCGCAAACGTCACGTCACGCAATACCTCGCGCGCTCCGTATCTCTTTTGAATATTCTTTCCACCGAACATACCTTACTTCTCCTTAATCAGTTTGATAAACTCTTCTTCGCTCACGCCGCACTCCGTCAGCTCGCAGCGGAATTTTTGCACTTCGCCCCGAAGATATTCCAGCCGCTTTGCGCGGAGATACACAACGTTCGGCGTGACGAATTTCCCCAGCGTGCTGTCCGTGTAGATCAGCTTTTCTTCTTCCAACGCCGCGTACGCCTTGGTGATGGTGTTCGGATTTACGGCGCAAAACGCAGCAAATTCACGAATCGGCGCAATCTTGTGCCCCGGCGGCAGCTTGCCGCTAAAAATTTGCTTTTTCATATACGTAATGATCTGCGATACAATCGTCTGATTGCTCTTAAAATCCATACCGCGCCTCCCGTTCGACCGCCGCCTTTGTTCTTTTTGCTTGTATCACTCGAATAATACAAGCAAGGGATAAAAAAACGGACACCGATTCCAGTTTATCCTTATGCATACTATAACACAAACGTTCCGCTTTGTCAAGGCTTTTTTGAAATTTTTTTGCTCCCCTTTGCGGCGATCGGGCGTTTGTATTTATAATACAAAAAAGTTTTTAATTCGATAAAAAACACCCCTGCGTAGGGGCGTTTTTCACAGTCAAATTCGCGTTCGTTTAGACACGTCTAATGAGTTCGACGGGTTTTTTCTTGGAAATTTTTACAATCGGCAACGACGAAGAAATGATCGCCGTAAGCAAGCTGACCGCCCAGATCAAGAAGACCTGTCTGATCCCAAAGAGCGCAAAATGTATGGAAATATTCATTACTTGTACAATGTACGCGTTGACGAGCGCACAACCGAGCACGGCAAGCCCCGTCGCGAGAATACCGTTGATCACCGCAACGATCAAGCTCTCGCAAAGGAAGGTGATGAGAATATCCTTGCCGCCCGAGCCGAGCGCACGCAAAATACCCACGCTCCGCTTTTTACTCGAAATACTCGTACTCATATAATTATAGAGCATAAAGATAGCGAACAGCGACAGCGCGAGATCGACGTACAGGAAGAGCTTTGCCGCCTGACGTATCACCGTTTCGTTGGTGCGGATGTCGTTGAGCACGGTATTGTTGTACCAGCTCATCATCAGCCCGTCTTCGCTCAACAGATACCCCGTGATCGCATTGCCGCCCGAACGTACGCTGCGCGGCGAGAAAAGCAGCTTATTATAATCGCCCTGTTC
Organism: Clostridia bacterium; assembly: GCA_017467265.1. GTDB lineage: Bacteria > Bacillota > Clostridia > Christensenellales > Borkfalkiaceae > Scatosoma. The sequence continues at coordinate 42,601 of JAFTSO010000050.1, read as the reverse complement.
GGGGAACACGCTCATCTCTTGCATCAGGTTTTTGTTCATCATCAGTTTATAGCGGTAGGACAGCGTATAGCTGCTAAGATCGACGCCAAAATACGCGCCCACGATCTTCACCTGCTTTTCATACGTCTTTCCCGTTTTGGTGAAACGCTGGTAGATCGTAGCGGTGGGCACACCCCCACCCAGATCGACGTTCAGCTCCTTAATCAGCTCCTTGAGCGCGGCGCGGTTGTTGGCGACCGTGTTCGTCTGCATTGCGTGAATCATCTGTTTAACGTCCGATTTTTCCGCGTTCGTAGGCAGCGCCGCAATCTTCGTCGCGAACAACTCTTCGAGATTGAGCACACTGATTAGCACTTCGTCGTCCGCGAGCGTAATCTTGCCGTCTTGCGCGTATTCGCCGCTAAAGAGCACGACGTTGTCCGCATTGTAATCGGCGGCGTTATACACGTACGTCGCCACCTGTTTCTTCGTTTTGCCACCCTCTTCGGAAAGCGTCCAGCTGACGTTGCCCGTATAGAAAATATCCGCCGCGCCTTCGTCCGCTTTCACCGCTTTCAAGAAATCTTTTGCCACGAACAAACACTTTTGCGCACTCGCGTTTATGTACGCATTAAAATCGCTGGCAAGCGTATTGTTGCCAAGGCTGGACAGCGTAGCTTGTGCGAGCGGCGCGTACTTTTCGGGGATTGCTCCGCAATCGATAATCCCTACGATCTGATAGCGGCAGGACGCTACGGTGATCGTCTTGCCCAGTAATTTTTCATACTCGTCAATCACGTCGCCCTGCAAGGGATTGCCGTTGAGATAATGCATCGCAGAATCGGCAAAATACGTCGAAACCGCCACCTTGTACACGCTCTCGTAGCGCACGCTGCCGTCTTCGTTATAAACCAGCTCGGGATATTCGCCGCAAATGAGTTTGTAATCGAAATCTCTAAATTTTCCGTCTTCCGCGATCTCCGTGTCCTTTTCAAATTCAATCAAGCCGTTCACAGAGTTAGAATAATATTTTTTACCCGTCAAAACGTTGGACGAGCTAAGTTCCGTCACCGCCAACGACTGCTGAATCGTGCCTGCAAAGTTGTCGGTAAGATCAAAGATCCCCTTGATTTTGCCGCCCGTTTTGTTCTCTAAATCTTCGACGGCGTTCTGCGAGAGTTTCACCGCATAGCGATCGCCAGCCTCGTAATCCACCACGTAATCGGTGGTGGTGACCACCGTCTTGGCAGGGGCGATTTTCAGCTGATTTTTCAGCACCTTCGACGTACTGACGTTAGCGATCGTATCGAACACGCCAAACACCGCGAACGCAAGCGCCGAAATGATGATCGTGATAATCAAACGAATAGGCTTTACAACCAAAGATTTCAGCCCGAAATGTGCGGAGCTGCGCAGTTTCATTTTGCTCTTTCGCATCGAAACGGGGCGCTCGGCATTGTGTTCCACCACACCCGTAGGGGCTTTGTCCCTAAAACACGGCTTTTCGATGATTTCGATGTTTTTGCGCTCCTTTACAGCCTTGGCAAGAGCGTTCTTTTCGCACTCGCTCAAATCCGAGCCTTCGCGCACAATGAACGTATCCCCCTGCTCGCTGACGTTCGTTTCGATCTCCTTTTCGGTGAACGTGACGTCCTGCACCACTCTGCCGTCTTCGAGATGGATAATACGGTCAGCGTATCTCTCCGCAAATTCACGATCGTGCGAAACGACGATAACCAGCGTTTCTTTCGAGAGCTTTTTCAGGGTATCGAGCACTTGCAAGCCCGTCCCCGAATCGAGCGCACCCGTCGGTTCGTCCGCCATAATGATACGCGGCTGCTTGACGAGCGCACGAGCAATCGCAACGCGTTGGCGCTGACCGCCCGAAAGCTCGGACGGCTTTCGGTTTTTGAGCGCGTCAATCTCCACGTCTTTGAGGAGCTTTTCATACTCCTCTTCGTCCGCTTTACGGCCCTGCAATTCCATCGCGATTTTGATGTTCTTTTCCACGGTAAATTCGGGCAAAATATTATATTCTTGGAAAATAAACCCGATAAACGTGTTGCGATAGCTGTCGTATTCCGCGGCAGAAAACTCGGAAAATTTCTTGTCCTGTATCAGGATTTCGCCCGAATCGATGCCGTCCAGACCGCCGATTACGTTGAGCAACGTCGTTTTACCGCAGCCGCTCTTACCCGTGATAAACACCAAACCCGTCGTGGGAAAGGTCAGCGAAACGCCGTTCAATGCGCCCACTTCTCCTGCCTTGGTCTTATATTTTTTGACAACGTTTTGTAGCTGTAGCATAAAGAATTGCCTCGTTTGCAAAATATGCGCTTATTATAGCATAAAAAGGCAATCTTGTAAAGAAAAATCAGGCATTTTGCCATCAAAACGCCTGATCCCCGTAAAAAACGCAAACTTGCAAGAAAATACGCAGTAGCTAGTCGTCCTGCATTTTTTCGCGCGGTGGAACGCCGCATTGTATTCATAATGACACGTAAAAAAACCGCCCCGATAAGGAACGGTTTTTATCTTTTACGTCAACGTCTTTCCTTTTTGCGAAGGAAAATTCCTGCCAGCACGCCAAGCGCACACACCGCCAACAAGCCCCCGTGTGCCGCCCAAACCGTGCCGCCACAGCCGCCTTTCTTCGCACTGCCTGCCCCTGTCTGGCTCGAACTATCTAAACTCGGTACAGACGCGCTCGACGAAGATTCTTCTGCCGAATCGGAAAATTCTGTTTCCGAAGATTCCGTTTCTGAAGAAACTTCGCTGCTATCTTCCGAAGAAATTTCGGACGAAATATAGCTGTCAGGGATCTCCGACGGTTCTTCTTCCGAGCTGTCGCTCTCCGAATCGTCACCGCCAGCGATAGACTCGTACACCGCCTTATACACGGCGTCCGTTTCCACTTTTGTGATCTCTTTGTCCCAACCGACGAACGTATATCCGTCGCGAACGGGATCGTTGGGAATCTCTACCGTCGCACCGTAGCGGTACGTCTTTTCCGCTATCAAACTATTGTCAAAATCAACAAAACGCACGGTGTATGCGTAATATTTACGCTCAAACGTCGCTTTGTAGGTGACGTTTTCCGTCGCCGCCGTCACGTCGCGATCCCAGCCGCTAAATTCGTAATAATAGCTCTTGCTATCCACCGTTCTCTTCGGCGTTTCGGGCTGCACGACCGTCGCACCCTTTTCGTATTCCGTTTCGGAAAGCAACGTGCCGTCATAATTGACAAAGCGCACCAAAATCTTCGACGAAAGGGCTTTGTACGTCGCCGTGTACGTCTTGTCGCCGTCCACCGCGCTCACGTCCGTATCCCAGCCGATAAATTCAAAGCGGAATCCGTCTTCTTCCGCGCGTTCGGGCGCGGTCGGGGGCGTGGGCATTTCGCCGTAAGTGTAGCGCTCTGCGCTGATTTCCGTGCCGTCGTAATCGACAAAACGCACGGTATATTCGCGCAACGTTTTTTCATACAGTGCGGTATATTCCGCAGCCTTGGTGACGGGCTGGAAAGTTTCCTGCCAGCCGATAAACGCATACGTGTATTGCTCGTCAGGCGCTCTATCCGTGCTCGGCGGCACGATCGTTTCGCCGTAATGATAGCTTTGCTCACAGAACGTCTTGCCGTTCTCGTACGTAAAACGGACGAGATAGAGCACGTACGTCTTTTCAAAGCAAGCCCGATATTCGGCGTTGCCCTGTACCGTACTAAGCTCCTGATCCCAGCCGATGAATTTTTCATAATACGTTTCATCGAGCGGACGGTCGGCAAGTACAGGGGCGAGCGGCGTTGCGCCGTACGTGTATTCCGCCTGCGCGATCAGCTCGTCGCCGTTATAGAAAGACACGACGTACGATCTTTCCACCGCTTGATATACGGGCGTATAAACGACGTTCTCCGTCGCAGGCGCAACGGGCGCGTTCCAGCCTGTAAATACATATTCGTATTGCGCCGTAGCCGCCTTTGTCGGCGCAGTCGGTTCTGTCGGTCTTTCGCCGAACACGCGCGTTTGCTCGGAGAGCACTTTGCCCGTTTCGTCTTGAAACACGATCGCGTATTCTTCCATATCCGCCGTCATCGTCCAAACGTGCTCGCCCGTCGCAGGGAACACGGACACGTCCGCACTCCAGCCCGTTGCTCGATAGCCTTGCGGCATACGGAACGCCGATTGCAAAGTCGCCGCCGACACTTCCACGCCCTCTTCGCCGCCAAGCAATCCAACGAGAATTTCGTCTGCATACATACGAATAAACGCGTACCTGCCCCCCTCGTACACGGTGCAACCGTCCACAGCAGAGCAGCGCCCTTCCGCAAAAATCGTCAAGCCGCTAACGCCCTTCAACGCGCCGTCCTGCACATCGCCGCCGATAAAGAGAGATTGCAAATTCTCTAAAACAACCGAGCCTTGCAGTTCGATATTGCTCGCACCGAACGCGTACCCAAAATGCGTATAGGTATCCGTTCTGCCCCTGCCAAGGAAAGGCAATCTTGCCGCATGCAGCGATTGCAAGCCGCCAAACGCGTTATAACCGATCGTTTGCACCGAGTCGGGTAAATATGCAACGAACACGTTTTTCGCGCCAAAAAAGGCATTTGCGCCCACGTACGTCAATGTCTGCGCGTTGCTGCAATCTATATATTCGAGCGAAGTACAGCCCTCAAAGGCATAATCCCCGATTTTTTCCAGCACAATGCCGTCGGGCATTGCAAAGCGGAACAACGACGCGTTTTTTGCGAACGCCGAATCCCCGATCTCGCGCAGCGTTTTAGGGAATTGCAGGTACGTCAACGCACCGCAGCTATAAAACGCCGAATTGCCGATCGTTTCCACCTTGGGCATTTTTACTTCCGTCAAGGCGGTGCAGCCGTAAAACGCTCTGTCCCCGATCGTCACCACGTCAGGCGCGGAAACGCTCTGGATATAGCCGTTGTTTTCAAACGCATGCGGCGCAATCTCGATAATCGGATATTCCGCCGTCAAATCGATTTCTCTCTCCTGCCCTTCATATCCAAGCAACGTATATGCGCCGTTTTGGAGTACCAGCTCCAACCCGTCCTGCATCGTCACCTGCTCCACGCCCGTCACCGTCGTCAACGTAGCGTTTGTATTCCAGCCGATGGTAAAGCTCTCCGTGCCGTCTTCCGTTGGCAAATACAAAACGGTTTCCGCGTTCTCAAAGGCGTGCTTTTCCACCTTTTTTACAGTGGACGGGAGATATACGTATTCGTAATCGTCCGCAAATGCGTATTCGCGCACTGTCGTCACCGTCGTCGGCAGAACAATCTTTGTCAACGTCGCGTGTTTTTGGAAGGCTCTTGCTGCGATCTCCGTCACGCTATACTCCCTGCCTTCCACCGTCAGCATGTTTGGCAAAATAATACGCTCGCCGCCGCCATAGTACCCTTTAATCGCAATATTTCCACTCGTCGTGAACGTATAATCGAGCGCGCCGACGCCCTGCGCCTCGCCGCGCGAAAGCCCGTCCGCCCCTACGTCCTGCCATTTTGCATATACCGTCGCTCCGTCGGTCAAATTTTCTTTGTAATAGGTCAACGGACGCGTACGCCCTACGTCCAAATACCAACCGCCGAATTCTTTACCCGTCGGCGCGCCCGAAACGCTGGGGAAGGGATATTCTTGCAGCGCCTTTCCTTTGCAAATCGCGCGCGTTTCCGTTTTGCCCGTTCCGTAATCGAACGTGACCGTGCCCTTTTCCCCGAACAGGAAATCGTACACGTTCAAACCGCCGTAGCCGTATTTGTAATCTTTGCCCTTATCCCCTTGATCGTTCGCAGATGCGAAGAGAGCCGCCTCCACTTCCTCGACCGTGGATTCGGGATAGAGCGAACGGTACAGCGCTACCGCCGAAGTGACGATCGGCGTTGCCAAGGACGTGCCGTTGCCGTAGGCATACCCCCCGTCCATCTTCGTAGTGTAAAAACCGCCTGGCGCGCAAATCTGTACGTTCTTATCCCCAAACGTCGAATAGGATGCCAAGGGATATTCCGTCGCGCTTTCGCTGTAATTCAAAAGGCTGGTAAACGCACCCACCCCGATTACGCTGTTATCCGCGGACGGATAATGTAAATCACTCTTCGAAACGTTGCCTGCGGCTGACACGATCACCGCGCCGCTGTTGCGGATTCTGCGCAGAACGGTCGCATAGGGGTTGTTCGTCAAAAAGTTGCCCAAGGACATATTGACAACGTCGGCGTTCAGCGTTGCGGCATATTCCATCGCTTCCAACATCTCATACCCGTCGTAGCCGCCTTCCGAAGTGGGGGTGACCTTGACGAAAATCAGCTCGACGTCTTCCGCCAGCCCTGCGATCCCGACGCCGTTATCGCCCACCGCGAAGATCTGACCGCATACCTGCGTGCCGTGTCCGTTGACGATTTCGCTGTCCGCCAAAATCTCATAGCCTGCCTCTGCCACCGTCTTTTTCATCGTCACGTTATAGCTGAGCGGACTAAACCGAATCGAGCCGTCCGCCGCCAAAAAATCTTCGTGATCGTATTTCACGCCGCTGTCGATCACGACAACGCGAGAACGGTGCTTTTCCGTTGCTCCTTTGGTAATATCGCGCACGGACACGCCGTCCTTTTGCAGCCCGATACGCGAATACAGATATTTTTCTTGGTTCGCCGCGTACGTATCCGAAAACGCCCCTTCCGCCGTCCCTGACGGCAAGAGCGGCTCTTGGTCAAAAGGCAAAGCAGAGGTCGCCAAAACGTTTTCCTCTGCCTGTGTTTGCGTTAAAAACGGCAGGTTGCGTGCCGCAACGCCCAGAGCGCCGCATACCACACAGCCGATCGCCGTTTTTAACAGTATGTTTTTAAGTTTTTTCCATTGCATAATCAACATCCAAACGTTAGCCCCAAATCAATTTCAGCAACAAAAATACGAACAAAAATCCGCTACCTATTGCCAAAATGATCGGAAGATAAGCGCGGTACGCGCCGAAAACAATGGCGAATTTTTCCTTGAACGAGAGTTTGTTTACTTTCTTTTCACGATTGTGACCGCCCTTTACGTACCAAGGCAAACCCTCGACGTTCATATCGGCAACGGTGTGGTGATCGTCAATGTAAATAATCTCTTCCTTTTCGGGCTTTTCGTCCTGTTCTTCGCGCGTTTGCGCTTCCTGTTCCAGATCTTTCTTTTCTTCCTCGTTTCCCAAAGTTCCCTTTTCGGTGTTATTCATCGGCATTTCCCTTTGCGTCGTTATACAAATGACAAGCAACGAAATGCTCGGGCTCTACCTCGCGCGAAACGGGGACTTGCGTTTTGCAGATCTCCATACATTTTTCGCAACGGGTATGGAATTTACACCCCGAGGGCGGGTTGGACGGGCTGGGAATATCCCCTCTCAAAATCTGACGGTGCATTTTCACTCGCGGATCGGGATTGGGGATCGCGCTGAACAACGCCTGCGTATAAGGGTGCAACGGGTTGGCGAAAATGTTCGTTTTCGGACCTTTCTCCACCATATTCCCCAGATACATTACCGCGATTTCGTCCGAAATATGCTCGACCACCGAAAGGTCGTGCGAAATGAACACGTATGCGATGTTCATTTCCTTTTGCATATCTTTCAAAAGGTTGATAATCTGCGCCTGTATCGAAACGTCGAGTGCCGACACCGGCTCGTCGCAGATGATCAGCTCCGGTTGCAGAGCGATCGCTCTCGCAATACAAATACGCTGTCTTTGACCGCCTGAAAATTCGTGCGGGTAGCGATCGTAGAAATGCGATTGCAGACCGCATTTTTGCATAATTTCGCGCACGTATTCCTTGTGCTTGCTCGCAGGCACAATGTTGTGCACCTTCACCGCTTCGCCGATGATTTCACCGATGTTCAATCGTGGCGACAGGGAAGAATACGGATCTTGGAAAATGATCTGCATACGCTTACGGAAAGGACGCATCTGCGAACGCGTGTATTTCGTAATATCTTCGCCGTCGAACAAAATCTGTCCGCCCGTAATGTCGTGCAGTTTCAAAATACTTCTGCCCATCGTCGTTTTACCGCAGCCCGACTCCCCGACGATACCGATCGTTTTACCCCTTTGCAGCGTGAACGAAACGTCGTCCACCGCGCGAAGATATCTCGTCGGTTTGCCGAAAAAGTTCGATTCTACGGGGAAGTATTTCTTTAAGTTATGTACTTCCAAAATCGGCGTATTTGCCGTCGCCTGTTCCGCTACGGAAGGAGCGACTTCGTTTTGCATTTCTTCTACTTGATTAGACATCTGCTCCCTCCTTTTTCTGATCCTGATACAGATAGCAAGCTACGGTATGCGTCGGAGATACCTGCACGTATGCAGGGTATTCGCCCGAGCACTTTTCACAAGCGCGATCGCAACGGTCCTTAAAATAACAATGCGTAGGCATTTCGATGGGGTTGGGAACGTTGCCGGGGATACTGTACAGACGTTCTTTGTTTTGGTTCACGACGGGCTTGCTCTTTTGCAGACCGATGGTGTACGGGTGCAAAGGATTGCAGAAAATCTCCATCGCCGTACCCGTTTCGATCACTCTGCCTGCGTACATAACGACGACGAAATCCGCCATCTCCGCAATCACGCCCAAATCGTGCGTGATGAGCATAATCGAACCGTTGATTTTCGTTTTGATGTCGCGCAACAATTCCAAGATCTGTGCCTGAATCGTCACGTCCAGCGCCGTCGTCGGCTCGTCACCGATGATCAGGCGCGGATTGCACATCAACGCCATCGCGATCACGACTCTTTGTCTCATACCGCCCGACAACTCGTGCGGATAACGGGTGTAAACGTTTTCGGGGATAATCCCTACCAGTTTGAGCATATCGTACGTACGCGCTTTCGCACCCTCTTTCGATACGCCGGGATTGTGCAGCAGGTACACTTCGTCGAGCTGCTGTCCGATGGTGAACACGGGATTGAGCGAAGTCATCGGCTCTTGAAAAATCATCGCGATTTCTCTGCCGCGAATTTTGGCGAGCTCGCTTCTCGGCGCACGCACCAAATTATATACTTTCGATTCTTTTTCAAAGATATAGCCGCCCGTTTCGTCCTGTTTTTGTTTGTACGTGACGATCTTTTCGCCCGTACGCTTGTTAATCTTTTCGGAGAGCACGATCTTCTCGCCGTTTTCGTCCAGCTCGTAAACGGGGATATATTTCCCTTTTTCGTCCGTCTTTAACACTTCGCTCTTAAAACGGATTTCGCCGTCAACGACCTGCCCAGTAGGGCCTTGTACCAAGCCCATTACCGAGAGCGACGTCACGCTCTTACCGCAGCCGCTCTCGCCGACGATGCCGACGGTAGCCCCCTGCGGTATGTTGAACGAAACACTGTTGACTGCCTTAACCGTACCCACGTCCGTAAAGAAATAGGTGTGTAAATTTTCGATTTCCAGAACGTTATTACTGTCTTTCATCTCCGTCACGTATTCGCTCTCGGGGATATATTTACGTTTTTTCAGCTTTTCATAACGCTTGGTGATTTTTATATTTTGCTTCGCTGTTGCGCGCAATTCCTTGGCGCTAATGCGATGCACGTGTTTATTTTCCGCCATTTCCGATCACCTCTTCATTTTCGGGTCGAACGCGTCACGCAATCCGTCGCCGATAAAGTTGAACGCGAGTACCGCCAAAACGATACATATACCCGCAGGAATCCACATATTCCAATAGCCGCTACGCAAAACGTCGGGATTTGCGCCCGCTTCGATCATCGTGCCCCACGACGCGCTGGGATATTCTACGCCCAAGCCTAAGAAACTCAGCGTTGCTTCCGTCAAAATAATCGAACCCAAGCCCAACGTCATCGTCACGATCAGCTGCGGCATAATATTCGGAACGAGATGCTTGAAAATCTGCTGTCTTACGGGAATACCGCACGCCTCTGCCGCCACCATATATTCCTGCTCTCGCAGCATAAGGATCTGACCGCGAACAAGACGAGCTATACCTGACCAGCCTAGCGCCGTCATCATGACCATCATATAATAGATTTTGTATCGCCCCGGTACGCCGTTCGAATCCAAAACAACGCTGATGATCAGCATGATCGGCAACGACGGAATACAGCTCAAAATATCAACGATACGCATAATGATGTTATCTACCCATTTTCCGAAATACCCTGCCAAACCGCCTAGGATAATACCTATGATTGTTTCGAGTATGATAACGATAAAGCCCAGCGTCAACGAAATACGTCCGCCGTACATAAGTCGGGTAAAAATGTCCATACCCATATCGTCCGTACCCAGCCAATGATCGGCAGAAGGCGACGTTTGGTTTTTATTCAACTGCGGATAGGAAATCGTTTCAATATACGCGTGGATAACTTCGTCGCTATCAGGCACTTTGAATTCAAAGCCCGTGACGCCGTGGATCGCCGCGCCGCCCGAAAGATCCTGCGTTTTCTCGCCCCAACGCGAGAAAATAGGCCCAATGAACGAGATCAAGAACAGCGACAGAATCACCACCAAACCAACGATGGACAAACGGGAACGGAAAAAACGTCTTGCGACGAGTTTCCCAGGCGAAAGGACACGGATATTATCTGCAAGGAATCCTTCTTCCTTCGTTTCCTGTTGTACGGGAGCAGCCTGCTCCTCTATCATCTTCTTTTCTTCTTCCATTTCAGCACCTCCTTACTTCGTCAGCTTGACGCGAGGGTCAACGACCATATACATCAAATCGGACAACAACGTCCCGATTACCGTCAAGATAGCAAGGAACATATTGTATCCCATAACGAAGGGAACGTCGCCGAGTTTCAAGGCGTCGTACGCCATTTTACCAATACCGGGGATACCGAATACCGTTTCCGTAATCATCGCACCGCCGAACAGGCTGGGGATAATCCCTGCCGTCATCGTGACGATAGGAATCATCGTGTTCTTGAACGCGTGCTTATACACGACCGTTCTTTCAGACAAGCCTTTCGCTCTTGCAGTACGGATATAATCGGCATTGAGCACTTCCAGCATATTCGTACGGGTGTGGCGCATCAAACCGCCGATGGACAGGATTACGAGCGTCGTCATCGGCAAAACGAGATGCCAAACTTCGTCCATAAACCGCATAAACGGCGTGGTATCTACGGGCAAATTCGCCGTGACCAAACCGTTTACGGGGAACCAGCCAAGATTGATTGAGAACACCTGAATCAAGAGCGTTGCCAAGAAGAAAGTAGGCAACGAAATACCCATCATCGTCAACACGGTCACCGTATAATCGATTTTACCGTATTGATGATACGCCGCTTTGATCCCCAAGGGGATCGCGATTACAAATTGCAACACGAGTGCCACAAAGGAGATCCCGAACGAAATGCCCATATTTTCTACGATGACGGTCGTAACGGGAGCGTCGTATTTGAACGATCTGCCCAAATCCCCCGTGCATACGCCACCCAGCCATTTGGTATAGCCTTTCAGGATGCCCACAAACGATTTGTCCGCCAAGGCGTATTTTTCCTTCATCTCTTGAATAGCGGCTTTGTCCATCGTGCCTTGCGCGATCTGCGAGGCAAATTTTTGATCGACAAAGTCTGTCGGCATCAAGAGAACCAAGAAATAAATACTAATCGATACGCCGAACAAGATCAAAATCGACATCAGCAATCTTTTTACTATGTATTTAACCATAAATCATCTTCCTTTTTTCCCGAGGCAAGGTTTTCTCCTTGCCTCGGTTTTCGTCCTTCCTTAGAGCAGATCGAGTTCCCAAATGTTTTCGATCAATCCTCTATATGCGGTCAAATCACTCTTCGGCGTCAAGGACGCAGGATCAATTTTCGAAGAATTGTACACCAACAGGTTTACTCTTTGATAGGTAGGAAGTTCTACTGCGAGTTCCATAATATAATCGAGCGCTTCTGCGTAAATATCCGCACGAACGTCCTGATCGAGCGTTGCACGCGCCAAATCGATGTCTTTGGAGAGTTTGTCAATGATGTTCAATTCTGCTGCGTACAGTTTGTTGTTATTGCTGTCCAAAATCGTGGAATAGCCCCAGTTGTTGACGCTGGTTGCCTGCGAATACTTATGATATACCTGATACAGGTCGGGGTCGATTGCGCTGCCCCAAGCTGCCGCCCAAACGGCAAGCTGACCGTTGGAAAGCTTGGAAAGTGCCTGTGCGTCCGTCTTAACGTCGATGCTCATACCTGCTTTGTTCAGGTCTTCCGCTGCCAAAGCGAATACCGAATATGCAGGGTGGTCTTTCGTGTCGCCTGCAATCGTGAAAGTATAATCCAGTTTTGAAATCGTCTTGTTATCAGCGAGTTTCTTCTGGTAAACGCCGCCCGATTTTTGATAGCCGAGCGCCTTCAATGCGTTCTCTACGAACTGCGACGTATCCGCTACTTTCTGCAACGTGATACCGTACGTTTCCTGATAATGCTTAATAAACCAGTCCTGCGTATAGTACGTCGTTGCGTCTTCGGGATATGCCCAAGAGTTGGTCGTCATAGGACGTTCGATGATGCTACCCAAACCGTCGGTGTAGTAGCTGTCCGTAATCATACTACGGTCCATAACGTACATAATCAAACGACGAACTTCGATATCCTGTACGTACTTCGCGTTCAAACCGATATACCCATAACCGTTATTCGGCTGACGAGCATAGTCGAGATAGCTATAATGGTTCAGCTGGTTGATCGTCGCCTGTTTTGCAGAGATTTCCGAGCTGTAATCGATTTCTTTTGCGATCATCGCGTCCATAACGTTGGACGATGAAACGACCTGATAACGCAGATATTTGATCTTTGCGTTGTGAATAGGCGTATCTGCCTCTTCCGCGCTCTTTTCATAATCGGCTTGCGTTGCCGTAGGCGAGTCGATACCGATTGTGTAGAAATACGGGTTGCGCTGATAATATACAACGTTCTTGTTGCGGAAATCCGTTCTCTTGTTCGCAGGCGTACCGTTGGGCGAGCTTGCCATGTACGCGCCGCCGCCGATGGGCAAGCCCATACGTTCTACGTTCTTCAAGTAGTTGTCACGATAGGAAATAGAGCTCTTTACCAAGCCGAAGTGTTCTTCGCCGTCGAACAGGTTGATCTGTTCTTCACTTGCATAATAGCGCATAGGAGCAACTGTAAATGCGAAGTTCCAGATTGCCTTGGGGTCAACGCCGTCGATGACGATTTTCAAAACGTCGTGCGTTTCCGCGTACGTGACGCCGTTGAATTCCTTTGTCTGCGACGTTGTGATACCGCTGATACTCTTGATCGCGTCGGATGCCGCCGTCAATTTTTCCAGCTCAACGCCCTTCAAATATTCGAGCAATTCGTTGCCTACCGAGAACCCGTAACACAGCGTTTCCACTTTGCCGTAATTCTTATATTCGTCGCGCATTGCTTCGAAACAGATATTCTTTTCCGCTTCAAGAATTTCTTCCGCGTTCGTCAAGCCTTCGATCGCCTGCTCGATATCGTTCTGGATACCCGTATCCACGATCACGTAATAACGGGGCTTTTCTTCGTCCGTCTTTTCACTATCGTTAATTTCAACGTACTGGCAAAGACCTTCCGAAACGCAGAAATATTCCCAAACCTTGGAGATTTCGTACGTTCTGGGGTTTTCCTTGTTGACACGGTAATCTTCGCCGTCCACCAGAATATAGTTTTCCTGTGCCGTTTCCATACTGTTCGCACAGCCGTTCCAATCGGTAGAGAGCATATTCTCAAAGAACGAATACAGTTTTTCGATATACGTTTCAAATTCTGCGATCTGCTCGTTCGTGAACGCGTGCTGATACTGATCAGGCAAATACGTTGCGTTCGCGTACAGTACCATATTAACGATAGTCGCACGTGCGTTCGCAAGCGCCGTCGTGTTCATACCGCCTACGTCGTCCTCGTCACCCGTTTCTTTACCCGTCTTGTACGCGTTCAACCCCTGAATCTTGGTCGAATACATCGTCGAAGAACCATTGTAAACGGGATCGAGATATACGTACATATTAAAGAGAATATCATCGACCGTAATCGGATAACCCTGACTGTCCTTTACGCCGTTCTTGATCAAGAACTCGTACACGGTCGTACCTTCGGACGAGCCGTCGGAGGTGACGTTGCCGTTTTCATCGTACATCGTTTGCGTCATATCCAACGTCATAACAGCCTCGTCGCGGCCGTAAGCCACGCCGCCAAACGCGTCAGAACCGAGCATACTGATCTGCGTCATCCCTACGATTTCACCGTCGTACGCCGACGTGGAGTAAAAAGGATTGAATACGCCGTCGAGTTCCCCTACGGAGAAGGTGACGGGCATTTTTTCGTTATCGTAGATTTTCTCTTTTTCAGGGGGCGTTTCTTCCGAGCTGGAATTGGACGTCGGGTTGGAAGCGCTGCTGTTGCCGCTACTACTATTGTCCGTCGAACCGGAGCTACCGCCGCCGCACGCCACCACCGAAAAGCTGAAAGTCAATGCGAGAATTGCCGACAATGCTTTTGCGAAAAAGTGTTTTCCGCGTAAAAATTTCACCATAATTTTTATCCTTCCTTTTTTATTATTCTTCCGTTTCCGGCACGATCTTTACGTAAACGTACAAAATCGTGTATTCACCGTCTTTTTCAGGGTTTTCCCCTACCTGCGCCTTCAAGTCGTCATACGTGAGCGAGCCAAACACAATCATATCCGAATACGTATCCGTTGCCGCATCGTACGACCAGTAGTAATTCTCTACCTTGCCGCCCTTTGCCGAGGTTTCAAGACCGGGGCGTTTGAACGCGTCGCCCGATTCGTAATCCTTGGTATATTCTTTGGTCTGCGTCGAGTAAAGATTCTTGAAGATAACCTTGATTTTTTCACTCCATTTGATCACGAGCGTAATGTCCTTGGTGACCACTTCGTTCTTAAAATCAAAGGCTACGTCCCCGGGGATCGGATTGCCCTCGTTATCGAGGACAATCGCACCCGTTTCATCTGTTTTTGCATAGTACCAACCTGCCGCAAAGCAACCGCTACGTTTTACTTCTTCCAGCTCTTTGGTCGTCACACCCGGCTCTGCGATGAGCGATTGCGGCTTGTAAAACACCGTCAACTGCGTCGCGTCGTCGTATTTTTCCATTTTGCCGCCATTAAAATGATAGGTCACGCAAACGGAATAATCCGCAGGGACTTGGCTGTCCGTAGTACCGCACGCACCAAATAATAGCAACGTAAAGAAAGCGAGTATGACCGTCAGAATTTTTTTCATCTTATTCATTATTTGCCTCCTTTCTTCTTTTTCAACATCACAAAGATTGCTACCGCGCCAAGCGCTACTACAGGGATACCGATGCCCAGCCCGATGCCTACGCCCTTGCAGCCGTTTTTCTTACCAGCTGCGCTCGGGGTTTCGGACGAATCCACGATCGATTCGGAGTCTTCGGAAGATTCCGATTCAGATTCCGATTCTTCGGGGGGCTCAGGTTTTTCTTCCGCCGCCTTGACGGTGATACGGAAGGACGTCGTCTTGCCGCCGTACGAAACGGTAATTCTACCGCCCGTCACGCTAGCCACGTATGTCGAGAGTTCATAATCTTCAACAATCGCCGTCGTACCGTCGTCGTAGGTCGCCTCGATTACCATACCCGTCGTGTCGATCTCTTCGCCTGCATAGTAGGTCATCTTGTCAGGCGTGGAAATCAACGTGATGGATACGACCGTCGTCAAGATACCGTAATGATCTTTCACGGGACGCATCGCCATTTCCCTTGCAGAAAGCTCGGCAAGGTAATCGGTGCCGTCAAAGTCGCCGTTGAAGAACGCGAGCTGCGTTTCGCTGACGATATTGTTGTACAGAGTACGCGCCGTTTTCAAAAGCTCGGTGATCTCTTCTGCACGCGCCGCCGCCGATTCTTGATCGACCGCCGCGATCAACGCATTGATCTCTTCGAGCGAAGGCAGCGCTCTTACCGCCTCTACCGCCGCCATCGTCGTTTCGTCGATGGTATCGTCCGTATAATAAATATCTTGGAAGAAACACGACCAAATGAACTCGTCATAGCCAACCGCGTTGGTGGGATAGGTGAGCATTAAGCCGTAGCTCGTGCCGTACGGGTAGAGCCCGTAATACAGGAACATCGCGTAGTAATAGAAGTTCGCATAGAAACGTTCGTCTGCGTACTGACCGTCCCTTGAAAATACTTCATACATCCAAGAATCGGGTTCGTACATACCACCGTCGATATATCTCGTTTCCAAATTCGGCGCATTGACGCTAAGGAAATTATAATCCATTGCAGCACAGTCGTAGAACGCTTTGTCGCCGATCGTCTTCAACGAGTTGGGCGCGTAGATGGAATACAACGTATTCGCACCCGTGAACGCCATTTCGCCGACACGCTCCGTCCCTTCGAGAATGGTGTATTCTCTCGCAGGATTACCACCGGGGTAACCTTCGAGTTGATATTTTCCGTTGTCGCGGTAGGAGTAGATAACGCCATAGCCGTCGTCCGTCAACGGATCGATAAAGAATACGCCGTTGTCTTCGATACGGATACCGTCGAGATAGAAATTGTAATGGAACGCACCAGGTCCTACCGAAAGCAACGTTTCGGGCAGATCCAGCCACTCCAACTTCGTATACGCGATACCACCTTCGCCTACGTGCACGAGCACGGGCACGGAAATCGTCTGAATATTACTCTGATAGAACGCATAATCGCCGATCGACTGTACGTTGGGCAGGCTAGCCGACTTAAACGCCTGCGTACCCGTAAACGCATAGCCGCCTATCCATACTACGTTCTCCAAAGCCACGTCGTTCAGCGACGAACAGCCGTAGAACGCATAATCACCAACGTAGGTGACCGTATCGGGGATCGTCAACGTTTCCAGATTGAAACAGTTTGAGAAGGTATATTCACCGATCTTCGTCAGCGCGGAAGGCAACGTGACGTAACGCAAACCGTGCTGCCCTGCCGTCGATGCAAACGTGTAATCGCCCACCGACGTCATTTCGTCAAAGAATTCTACCCTTTCGAGATTCGTCGAATCAAAGAATACCGCTTCGCCCATCTGCACGTTGGAACGGAAATATACTTCCAACAGCAACGGGTTGAGCGCAAACGCGCTGACACCCAGCGTTTCCAACGTTGTAGGCAAAATAATCTTTTGTAATTTACAGCTACTGAACGCGCCTTCGCCGATGTCCGTCAAGGACAGCTGTTCCCCACTAAACGTGTTCGCCGTTGCCGTCTCGCCCAGCGCATACACCGTGGAGAGCGCACTCGCACCGAACGCATAATCGCCAACATACGTCACGCTCTTCGGCAGCGCGATGCTTTCCAGCTCGAACGCGCTGTTAAAGCAACCTTCGGGAATCTCCGTCAACTGGCTGTCTTCCGCGAATTTCACTTCCGTCAGGCTATAGCAGTACGAGAATGCACCCTCACCCAGTTTTGTCACACCGACAGGGATTTCGACGGACGTGATCCCCGTATAGGAGAACGCATAATCGCCGATTTCCTTTAACCCGTCGGGCAGCGTGACGGACGTGAGCAAGCTCTTGCCGTAGAACGCGCCTGCACCGATTGTTTCGATCGTATCGGGCAACGTGATCTCCGTCGTCGCCGACGGAACGAACATGATCGCCGTTTTTGCTTTGTTATAGATAACGTTATCTTCGATCGTGTAATGCTCCGTTTCCGTAATGCTAGGATCGAACGAATTTGCATAGCCGCTCTCTTCCGAATACGTCAACGTCGCATAGCCAAGATTTTTCAATGCGCTGCAATCGCGGAACGCTTCGCCAAAGTTCAGCGACGTCTGTTCACGCACGCCTACCGTCGCCAAACCGGTACAACGGTAGAACGCATTTTTGCCGATTGCTACTTCGCAGTTGGGCAATACGAGAATACGCATCGCCGTACACCCTTCAAAGGCACGTTCGCGGATCTCGTAAATTCTGCCTGGCATATACAAATGACGAAGCGCCACGCAGCCACGGAAAGCACTCTCCCCTACGACGGTGTTGCCGTTGAGCACTACCTTTTCCAGATTGCTACAAGCGTAGAACGCATTTTCGCCGATATATTCCGCAGGCACGGTCACTTCCTTGAGCCCCGAGCAGCCGTAGAACATACCTTCGCCGATCATCGTATATTTGGACACGGTGATGTCTTCCAGACCCGTACAGCCAGAGAACGCGTATTCGCCTACCTGCACGAGATTAGAGATGTTCAAGCTCTTCAAAGACGAACAGTTTGCAAAAGTATAATCCCAAATCGCCGTCAATCGCTCGTCGTTCACAATTTCTTCCAGCGACGTACAGCCGTAGAACGCACGGTGGGAGAAAATCACGGACAACGCGTCGGTCATGTCCACCGTCTTCAGCGCTTTGCAGTTCTCAAACGCCGATTTCTGAACGAGCGTCAAACTCTTCGGGAAGCTGACATATTCGAGAGCCGTACAGCCGTAGAACGCCTCTTCCCAAATTTCCATTACGTCGTCGGGAACAACGAAACTGGTGATCGTCTTGTTGTTTTTGAAACATTCCTCGTCGATGTACATAAAGTTGAGCTCTTCGGGTACGACGACGTCGCCGCCTGCACCGTGGTACTCTTCGAGAATATAGCTGTTAATAACGAATTCAGGACCTACGTTAAAATACGTATTTGCCGAGAAGAACCCGAGTGTTCCGTCTTCGTTGACCTGCTGTGCCGTGATCGTACACGAGCCTTCGCGCAACGTATGCACGATACCGTTTTCGTCCACGGTAGCAATATACGGGTTGGAACTCTTCCATTCTACTTGCATCGTAGGCAGATAGAAAGGTTCGGAAACTACTTCCAGCTGAATAAATTCGTTGGGGTGAACTTCCACCGTCCTGTTCGTGGGGTTGACCACCGTTTCCTTCTTATCCTTAATCAGATTAAATTTCAACCCTTTATATTTGGGGAGTTCCACCGTATCGTCCGTGACGATTACCTTAATTCTCGCGCTGGGTTTGAGCAAAACGTCGTCGCGCGTCGCATATACCGTGATATACGTTTCGCCTACGCCCTTGGCATAGATTTCACCGTCTTTCACGATCGCAACGTCTTCGTCGTTGCTCGTCCAAACGAGATCGTAGCGCTGTGCGCTGCTGGGCGTCACCGTTACTTCGGGTTTTGCCGAGCCGTACAAATTCAAATGCAATTCTTCCTGACCAAACGAAAGGCGTTCGGGGAAGAGAATCGCGTTATCCAGCGTCAACGCGTACAGATCGTAGTTCATTGCATAGTCTTCGACCTGCAAATAGAACGTATCAAAATAATCTTCGTAATAATCGGTAATCTCGATCGACGTCGTCACCGTTTGACCCCTTCTATCCGAATAGACGGGAGTAATGTAATCGGTCAACAGCTGTACCGTGTTCGTCTGATCTACGTAGCAGAGCAAAATCGCCTGCGTATAGTTGTTGTCGAACGTGGTAATATCGAGATATACACGCGTCTGGATTTCTTCCTTTTCGTTCTTATATTCTTCATAACGAAGACCTGCATCCACCAACGTCGGCTTTTCATAGTCCGTCGTAAAGCTGAACGAGAAGGAATTCTTATTCCCCTGTTTCCCGTCGCCGTAATCAAGATATCCGACCATCGAGAAACGGTATTTTGTGTTGTTGGGCAAATTCAGCTCGTACGGGTTAAATTCCACTTCAATAAACCCAGGACGCGTCGAACCGCCGTTTGCATACCCTTTGGCTACGTTCTTTTGCGTTTCCTGCCAAACGACTTCGCTCGTGTATTCGTTGACGATTTGCACTTCGCAAACTGCCATACCGCGCATCAAGCCTGCATATACCGCATAGAATTCGTATGCCGTCTGATGGAATTCTTCGTTGTAGATGGACAACGACGCTTTGTCTTCGGACGAATAGATAGGATCTGCGTCATCGGGCAGGTTGTACAGATACATACCCATCGGCAGAATATATTTTTCGCCGTATTTGCTGTACGGAGTCGTCGAGAAGAATTTCACCTCGTATTTTTCATCGTCGGGAATAGCGTCGTCCGCTTCGTTCTCCGCGATTTCATACATCGAATAATCGAGCATCGGCGCGTCCGTCCAGTCGCCGTAGAACGCAAGGAAAGGCAACGTCAAATCGTGCATCTCGCCGCTTTCCAAGCCCGTTGCACTCTGGCGCAACGTCGCGAAACCTTCCACGTACATACCGTTGACAAAATACTTATCCAAGAACGCTTTGTTCGCGTCGGAGAGCGTAATTTTCATCTTGATCTGCGCCGTCGATTCCCCAGCGATCATCACTTGTTTTTGCGAAGTTGCTTTGCCGTTTACCCAAACGTCCACTTTCGCATCGTCCAACACGTTGCTCTTTTCCGCAACCGTCTTGCCGTCGGACGATACCGTTTCCGTCATTACATACCAGCCCAGCTCGTAGCGTGCAAATTCTTTGGACGCGTTGTTGATCGTAAATTCAAATTCGTAAACGCCCGTACGGTCAGGATCGTCGCCAAGCTCAATCTTACTCTTGGGCGATACGTTACCGTCTTTGTCCAGCACGGTGATATACGATTGCGAAGCGAGTGCCGCCTCGATATTTGCGATACCTGCGCCCTGCTTTCTGGGGCTGTACGGATCGCCGTATTCGTTCAACACAATCCCTGCCGTACTCATCATCAGTTGATAAGTACGCGCTGCGAGTTCCTGTGCCGTCATATCGGGATACGTTTTCTTTAAGTGCGTACGGATAATCGCCACCGCACCCGCCATATTCGGCGTTGCCATACTCGTACCACTATATACGTCGTAGCCGCCTGCAACCGACGACGTGACGTTGCCGCCGTACGCCGTTATTTCTGGTTTCAATTCCAAGGACGGCGTGGGTCCCCACGACGAGAAATCACTCATAAACGGACCGGACAAGAACGCTTTGTTCAAAACGATCTTACCGACCGAATCTACCGCCGCCGATACCATTTGGTTTCCGATATCCATTGTGATCGAACAGCTGGGAATAATATCCGACTTGTTTTTTGCACCCATCGTCATGCTGATCTTGCCGGCAACGTTGTTGTAGATCATAATACCGATCGCGCCGTTTTCCTTGGCGATCTTCATTTTCTCTTCGAACGTCGTCGTACCACGCTGTACCAGCGCAATACTCGGCTGGGATTGCAATTTGCTACGGATATTTGCCGAATAGTTATAGCTTCTACCCAAGCCGGGGATAACGACGTACTGCAATTCGGTCGTTTCCGATGCGGTGGGCATCTTGCCTTCTGCCTTTAATCCCGTGAAGATATCCCCCACGAAATCCATTTTGTTGGAGTTACCGTCCGTTGCCTCGGTAAAGAATACCATAATGTCGTCTTGCGCCAACATATACGGATCTTTCTGACCGTTGATACTCGCCACGGAGATCGCCGCGTGATACGTCGAGGGCGAGCCTACCGTTGCGGAGTCGGGATCGGAGGTCAAGTTCGTACCGTTTTCACCACCATAGCCCGACGAATAGTCGTTGCTCGCCGCGCACACAAGGCTGATGCCTGCGTTTTCGATCGCGGTGTACACCTTTTCCATATATTCGTCCACGTAGGAAGAGAACCCTGCGGACGAACCGAGCGACATATTGATAACGTCCACGCCGATAGTGACTGCGTCTTCGAGTGCCGCCAGAATATTCTCTGTTTCCGCACCACCCAGTGCTTCGTCGTCCACGTTGTCCGTGAATACCTTCATCGTGACGATCTGCGCATCGGGTACAACACCTTCAAAATAATGCGTTTCCTTCTCTTCGTCGTATTCAAACTTCAAATCGGGATCGGAATTGACAATGTCTTCTTCCACTTCCGTATAGTTCCCTGCGATAATACCTGCAACGTGCAAACCGTGGGATGAGTACGCAGGATATACGTTGGAATCTTTATCCGCATAGTCGAACGCGAATGGGAGTTTTTCACTCTTATACACGTTTTCAATGCTCGCTTCGTCGTCAAATTCCACCGCTTTGGTGTACTGCAATCTTTCCGCGATTTCATCACGCGTCAGAGCAAACTCCGTCGCGTAAAAATTGTCCGTTTGGAAAGCGGGGTGCTGCACGTCCGTACCCGTATCGAGCACGGCGATCGCCGAGCCGTTGCCGCGCAACGCAGGATCGATCTCCGAAGTGTTATAGATGCCCGTTGCGTACACGTTGGTATCGTTGGAGATCTCCAATACCTTCGGTGCGGCGTAGTGTTCGGACATGATCACGCTTTCTACGCCCACAATCGACGCGATTTTATCAAAATCTGCGCCCTTGGCACGGATCGCAACGCCTTTTGTCAACGTATCGTAACGATATACCGTTTCCGCATCAATCCCCAAGCCCTTTACTTCGTCCTCGAATTGATCGAGCTCTTTGCCGATCTTATTACGAGCGGATTTCCCCGCGGCAGTTTTTGCAAATTCTGCCACGGTAAGCCCTTTCTCTGCCGCCTGTTCGGACAGCGAACCTTTGCCAAGGTTGATTACGGCAACGTAATCCTCAGCAGGTTGGAGTTTGTTCGTCAACACCACTTCGGGATTATAATTGTCAATGAACAGCTGCGAAACGTCCAGTCCTTCTGCCTTTTCAAAAGCAACGTCGTATTCCTTTTGCGAGAGCATCGTGGACGTCGGCTTGGTCGCAGCGCCGTTTTTCACGGTGGTCGTCAATTTCTCGTTCGCACTCGCCGAGTGGAATACTGCACCTACGCCCGAGGACGCCGCCATAAACGCGGAAAGACATAAGATGGATATTTTCTTCATTATTTTTCTCATATCTGTTTACCTCCTTACGCCTTTTCCCCACAATATTTTTCGATGAGCGCGATAATCTTGTCGCTGTTGGTTGCCACACGGTAAGAGATTGCGTTCAGTTCTGCCATAGCCGCCGATTTGTCCTCGTCGGACAACGCTGCAAACGCTTCCAACGCACGGCGGTATTCGGTGTATGCTTTTTGATGATATTCAAAGTATTTCCATACGCGGTCGAACCCTGCGTCTAACGCGTCTGCAACTTCCGCTACCGTCGTCACGTTCTCGATCTTTTCGATCTCTTCCGCAACAATCAGGCGAAGTTCCTTCATATTCGCGTCGTACAGGTACGAATACATATTGTAATATTCAATGAACGTATCGAAATCGTTCAGCGCCGCCTGTTTTCTCGACTGCAATTTCGATTCCTGCGACGCCAATTCGTTGTACGTAAATTCTACCGTCTTACGAACTTCGTCGAGCACGAACATACTTTCCACGAGCCCCAGCTGGTCTTCTTTGTATTCCTTCATCACCAGCCACAGCGCGTATTCGTAATCTTCTTCCTTGAAATCGTCCAAGGTCGCGATGATCGCCGCCTTTTCCGTCTCGAACGCCGCTCTGTTTTCCGCTGTCACAACGTTCGCAAGGAAATAATCCCAGCCGTCCAGAAGTTCTTCGATAAGCGATCTCGATTTCGCCTGTGCCACTCTCGTCACCACGTCAGTGTATTCGATTTCGATTTCTTCCAAAACGTCTTCGTCATAGAGCGAAGATTTTTCTGCCAAGAAGGTTTCGTAGCCCGTTTCCATATCTGCCTTTACCGTCGTCAGATATTCGCTGAACGCCTGTTCTTCGTCTGCCTTGGGCACACCCAAAACAAAATCTCTATAATATACGTAGTTCTTTTCGATCTCTTCCAACGTGTACGAGCGAACAAGAATGTATTGCGTGGAGTACGCGATCGTGTCCAAAGTTTCCAGCCCTTCTTCGCTGTACGTGTACGTCGTTTTCAGATCGGCAATCAGCTCGATTACTTCGTGAATTCTCACCCAGCGCGCCGCGTACAATTCTACGTCCATCTGGTAGAGCTTATCCGCCTCGGCGACGTAAGAATTGTAGAAACTCTCCTGCGCCTTTTGATCGTCTGCGAACATATCAAAGAACGCGTCGTATTCCGTTTCAAATTGATCCACCAACGCGTCGAGTTTCGCCTTCAACCCGTCAAGCGCACTTTCCTTCAATTCTTCCACGTATGCGGTAAATCTCACCACGTAATCGGTTTCGATTTCGCCGTCCTTACCCGTTGCGCCGTCCGTGCAATCTTCGATCGGCTGATCGGGAGAAGGTACGTATTCGACGTCTTCCAACGTCTTCGCTTCGTAGAAGAATTCTCTATACAGGAACATATCGTAGCCCGTTGCTCCCTCTTTATGGTAGAGATACAGGGGATAATCGAAATATACCTGCGAAATATCCAAGAAATTCATATACAACGTCAAACCGTACATCGTGCTGTATTGCCCTTCGAGAACGGGAGCTTTTTCACTGAGGAATACGTACGTATCCAGCTGCGCTGTCTTATAGAAAGCAGCCGCGCCGACAACCGCGAGCGTGTTGGGCAATACCACTTTCTTCAAGTTGCGGTTTTCGCCAAATGCAAATTCCGCAATCTTGGTCACCCCTTCGGGAATAGAATATTCGCTGCCAGCTTTCGCCGCAGGATATACGTACAACACCGAACCCTTCTTATCGAACAGCACGCCGTCGATACTCTTGAACATCTTGTTTTGAGGATCTACCGTGATTTCGGTCAACCCCCTACAACCTTCGAACGCCGTGTAGTTCAAATCAAAGCAAATCGAATTCGTCACCGAACCGATGTTCAGCTTTTCGAGCGATAAGCAGTAGCCAAACGCCGAGCCTTCAATGTTTTCTACGTGTTCGAGATTGATATTTTTCAGTTTTTCACAGCCGTAGAACGCGCCGTCGTAAATCGTCTTCACCGATTCGGGAAGAACGATTTCTTCGAGGTTGATACAGCCGTAGAACATCTGCGCCGTAATGCAGTTCAGGTTTTCAGGAAGTACCACTTTCGTCAGCTGTTCGCAACCGTCAAAGAGGTTGGTTTCCGAATAGCCCGAAAATTGTACGGGCGAATCCGCTGCAAATTCCACTTCTTCCACGCGGCTATAGCTAAACGCGCCTGCGCCGATCGTCTTCACCGTTTCGGGTACGACGATCTTGCGAATATTCGATGTCAGCTGGAAGAAGTTTGCAGGAATTTCTTCAAATTCTTCCCCGATAACCAGCGTATCCGCTTTTGCGTTCAAAGGACAGATAAAGAGCGTTGCTGGTACGTCGATATCGTCGCCGCTAATGGAAGTCTGCTTATACTCTTTCGTGTAAAGAATACCTTCTTTCGTCACGCCGAAATATTCGTTGTCTTCGTCCACGATAAACCGTTCGAGCTTGCTGCAAAGATAGAACGCTCTGTGGTCAAAATTGCTACGCGTTATGGAAGAAGGAATATGTACTTCTTTCAAGCCCGTTTCCGCAAATACGTACGCCTCGAGCTCCACGAACGTATCGGGGAGATACAGCGTTTCCAGATACGGGTTAAGCGCAAACGCTTTGCTCATAATGCGGCCGTTCTCGCCCATATCGGGGATCGTCAACGTCTTTATCGCCGTATTCACGAATACCTGCGCGTAAATCGTTTCGATCGTTTCGGGCAAGACGACGTGTTCCAGACTCTCACAGCCATAGAACGCATACGTACGGATATTATCGATCTGCGTTTCTTCGAGGTTGATCTTTTCCAGCGACGTACAGTATGCAAACATACCGTCAAAAATCATATTCGCCGTCGTCGGCAAGATAACTTCGCGAAGGTTCGTACATTCTGCGAACCCATATTCGCCCCAGTAGTTGGATTTGCCGCTCAAACCGACGCAGTCGCTCAAATCGACCTTTTCCAGCTGTCTGTTGGCTACGAACGCTTGTGCATTGAGCGTGGAGAGCGCCGCAGGCAATTTCAGCGTACCCTCGCCGTCCGTACCTTGGAAACGGATACAGTACGCAAAGGCATTAGAGCCGATACTCGACAGCTGTTCGTTAAATTCTACTCTTTCCAAATATACGCAATAGTAGAACGCGTAGGACGGGATTTTCGTAATGTTATTCGGCAATACGATATCCGTCAACGACGTACAGTAGGCAAAGACGTAATCGCCCATTTCCAACAACGCCGTCGCGTTCTGCAAGCCCACCGTCTTCAACGACGAGCAACCCGTAAAGGCATAATCGCCAATCGAATACAACGCGCCGCCAGCAGGGAACAGAACCGCCTGCATTTCGGTATGGTACGCAAACGCAAAGTCATTGATTTCCGCTACGTCGGGACGTACCAAGAACGTGTCGATGCGTTTCGCGATGGGAACGGTGTGCAGCTGATAATGCGTCGAACCGGGTATCTTGCGATACAGGATACCGTCGTCCGACATAAAGTTTTCGTTCAAAGGATGTACGGAGAAATCCGTAAAGCTCATACAGCCGTAGAACAGATCTGTACCCAGCGTTTCCAGCTTTGTATAGCGATCAAAATACACCGTACGCAACGACGTCGCGCCAAGGAAGGCTTCGTCGTCGATCTCTTTCAAGCCGTCGCCGAATTTCACGCTAACGAGCGACGTACAGTACCCGAACGCGCCGCTGCCGATCTTCTCCACCGTATCGGGCAATTCGATGCTCGTAAGCGACGAACAACCCGCAAATGCCAACGCGCCGATCTGTGTAAGCGACGAAGGCATATTGATCTTCTTCAGCGAAGTACAGCCTTCGAACGCACTCATACTGATTGTTTCAATGCCGTCTGGCAAGACCACTTCTTCCAAATATGCACATCCTTCAAATGCGCGGCTGGCAACCGCCGTCATATTTTCAGGCAATACGATACGTTTGATCTTCGCACCTGCAAACGCCGCACCGAGCGTGACTAACGTTTCGGGGAACACCAGCTCGGTAATCTGCGTTTCGTCAAACGCGGTGCTACCGATATAGAGCAGGCTCGCCCCTTCCGCTACCGTATGCGCCTCAAAGGTGAGCGACGTCATCGAATAGTTGTCGTCGAACGCGCGGTCTGCAATCCAGTTCACCGATTTGGGAATTTCCACGCCGCGCAACGATTCGTCGTATGCAAACGCGAACGATTCGATCGTACGAAGCTGACTGTTTTCTTCAAAAATGACTTCCGTCAACGCGAAGTTGTAGATAAACGCCTGGAAACCGATGTGACGGATCGTGTTGGGAATCGTCACGGAATACATATTCTGACACGCGAAGAAAGCGTTCATACCGATCGCCACGACTTCGTGCTCCACGCCGTCCGCGTCCGTATACGACGAAGGAACGACCACGTGCGAGCCTTCGCCACGGTAAACGGATACCATATAATATTCCGTCGTTTGACCGTTTTCGGGATCGTAGTTAAAGGACGTATCCGATTCCGTGCGTACCATATCGTCTTCGACGTAGTACGATTTAATCCAGTTGTTGCCCTTGGCGACGACTTCGTAAACCCACTCGCCGTCGTTCACGTACACGTACATATCGCTGGTCACGCAAATGTCACCCGATTCGATTTGTATACGGACGTAGCCGGGATTACGTGCAACGACCAGCTGACGTTCTTCATCCACAATCGCGCTACCCGTGTATCCTCTAACAGGTACGACGGTCAATTTATAGCTTGCATTGGCAGGGACGGTCTTGATACCAAGATCCACCGAATAGCCGGACGCAACGTTTACCGTCTTGTCGTACGTCAATTCTTTTGCGTACACCACTTCGTCCGTGGGTTCTTCGTCCTTTTCAAAATCGGCGTGCACCGTCAAGCTGTACGAAGCACGGTTCATCGCCGCGTCTTCGATGATAAAACCAATTACGTTAGAATTAAATTTCTCCGCATAATCGGTGATGTCATAAACGAGCGTATTCTTTTCTTTGGGTTTGAATTCCCAAGGATATACGGGCAGGGGTTCGCCCAGAGCTTCCTGATACCCGTCGGCCGTATAGGTGTACAGCCAAAGGCTGGTGACCATATTGTTATCGATCACGTTGACCGAAAGATACGTTCTGCCGTTTTCTTGATAAATACCCACGCTGTCCGTGTAGAAACGGGGACTTTCGCTGTCGATGACAATACGGAAACTGGTCGTATCGTTATCGTTTACCGTATTCCCCATATTGTCCAGCCCTGCACGGATCACGATATTGAGCTCCGTATTGTTGGGCAAGCCCGAACCGTAGTTCAAACCCTGAATAACGGGATACATCTGACCAGAGCTTTCGATATAGCTCGCTCTGCCGATCTGCTCCAAGCTGTTATATTCGTAAATTTCGCCCGTCGCAGCGTCCATAATATAGAATTCCAAGCTGTCCGCGTGGCGCATCAAGCCCACGTACAGCGAAGAAATCGCGTTGAAACCGCCCGTCGCCGAACCGATAGAAATCAATCTTTCATCAAAGCCGATTTCTTCATACCCTTCGGGTACGACGTACAGATATTGACCGAGTGCCGCCGACGAGAAACCGCCGTTATACGTACCGATGATCATCGATTCGAACACGTAGCCTTCTTCGTCTTCGTAGATGGTCTTATCCATCATAGGCGCTTCTTCCCAGTCGCCATAGAAAGCAAGGTAGGGCAGCGAGAGTTCGCTTGCGCCGTTTTGAAGGCGCACAAACCCTTCGACGTATGTACCATTATCGAATTGATCCAAATAGGCTTTGCTATCGTTGCCAAGCGTGAGCTTGATAGCGATCGTAGCGGAGCTTTCCCCGTCCACGATCACACTGTTTGTTGTTGCATCATATACGCCGTTGTTTACCGCAACGCTCGCCGTGTAATCGTGCAACGTATGCGCAATCAAGGACACCGTCTTGCCGTCTGCACAAAGGGAATCGGTAAGAACGTTCATTGAAAGTACGTACGTTTGCGCGTCTACAGACAAATTGTTGATGTTAAAGTGCAGGAAATATTCCCCCGTCTTGTCGGGATCTTCGCCCAGCTCGATCTTGGGTTTCTTGCTGCCCGTCACGGACAGGTATTCGTCCGCCGTCAACGCCCCTTCGTAATCGATCGCACCTGCACCCTGATAACGGGGCGAATACAATGTATCGTTCAAATCGGTCAACGGCTTTGCCGTGCTCATTATTATCTGCGAAACGAGAGCGGAAAGTTCGCGATCACTCAAATCAGGATACCGCTGTTCAAACGCCTGACGCAAACGCGCTACGTATGCCGTCGCCGCAGGCGCTGCCATCGACGAACCAGACAAATAACCGTAATCGTGAGAGTAATATTGCGCTACCGAACCGTAATGGTTTGCCGATACCAACGAAGAATATACGTTTCCGCCGACCGCTACCACTTCCGGTTTCAAAGTCAGCGTATTCGTCGTGCCCCAGCTGCTAAACGCGCTCATCAAATTATGACGGATTTGATTTTTTGCGATACGCACCGTACCACCGCCGAGCGAGAACAGACGTTCTGCATCTACCAACGCCATCGCCGCGTAAGGCAAGGGATTCAAAATCTTACATTCCGTCGTGCAAACCATACGGTAATCCGCATCCGAGAAGAGAATAGCAATCGCGCCCAAACGCTGTGCGTTGAGCATCTGTTGCACTGCGTCTAATCTGTCATTGCGCTTAACCAAAACGATTTTGCCCTTGACGTCGGCTGCTTTCATATCTTCGTATGTACCGTCGCCGTCCACGTACACCCACGTGTACGTGCCTTCGCCGAGCGTATCGATAAACGCCCCCGTTTCGGGATCGGTGTAGTAAAGGTTGCAGCTATTTTCCGTGCCTTCGTTAAAGTGCGCGTAATACTGGTTGACGTTCGTACCGTTATAGCTACCGATCGCGAGCGTGCTGTCGAACGTCGCAGGCGAGTTCGCTGCACCGTAGTCGGGCATCCAAATTGCAGGGTAGTCCCCCGTCAAGCCGTCGTACGCCGCCGTAAAACTGTTGCCCACCGACGCCTGTACGCTGATACCAACAAGATCTGCATAATAGCAATATTGATAAATATAATTTACGGAAGTATTATCCACGGAGAAACCGCGCGCCGCGCCCAAGCTCAGGTTAATCGCGTCCACGCCCAGCATAATACTGTCTTCGATTGCCGCCGCAATATAGATGTCTTCCGAATACACAATTCCGTTCGTAAAGTCTTCGTAGAAAACCTTCATAAATGCGAGCTGTGCCATCGGTGCTACGCCGCAATAGCCTGCCGCTTCGTCATACCCAACGGCAATACCCGACGTATGCGTACCATGTTCGAGCTCGTTGCCAAAACCTTGATAAGGTTTTACGTCAGCGTCCTTATTACCGTAGTCATACGTAAAGACGAGTTTATTATTAATATATACGTCTTCCGCCGTCAAAAGGGGCTTCGTGCTGTTGTAATTATACGTATAGTCCCAGTAGAACGCGTCGGTGCTTTCCAGGATCGTAGCGACGTCTTTGCTCGAAACCTTCGCCTTTGCCATATCGATGCAATCGCCTGCAAAAGCGGGGTGCGTCGTATCCAACGCCGTATCCATCACCGCGATCAGCGTGCCTTCGCCAAGGTATTCGTCGTCGGGCAAAACGGACGTTCCCGTTCCCTCCGTCGCGCTACCCGTCGAAGACGTGAACAACGATTTTTCGCTGCCGTCGGGCGTTGCATATCGTTCGGACAACGTCACGCTCTCTACCGACGAAATCTGCTTGATTTCGTCCAGCGCACCATAACGCACGCGCGCTGCAAAACCGTTCTGCGCCAACGTATAAGAATACAAAAATTCCGCCCCTGCATCGATTTCTGCGATGCTCTGCTTAATTGCGTTCTGTGTCGTAAGCATATCTTGACGAGCGGAGCTACCGTCCGTCGCAACGTATTCTGCCACTTCACCGCCAAAATTTGCATCCAAATAACGATCGAGAAGGTTGTCGCCCTTCAACGTGACGATGACGTTGACGTAGTCATCTGCGGAAACTCCCAACGAAGAGAGTCTGTCCATCTCCGTCGTCTTCAAATACTTCTGCGTTAAGGCGTTAGAAAACTGTTCGTCCAACGTCTCCGCTTTCATATATTGTGTAGGCGCTTCCGTGCCGCCGTTCCCCGTCACCGTTTCCTTCTCGGGATCTTTCTCCGTCACGTCCTCCACGTCCACAATATTGCTGGTCGAATTTAACGTGGCGGCGTCTTTATTGTCCTTCGCACAAGCTACTGCAAAGTTCTGCGCGAAAAACAAACCTAACAATAATGAAAGAATCTTCTTCCCTTTCATCTGTTTATTCTCCTCTAAATTAAAAAAATCGTTTCCAATTTATCGCACCGAGAGCGGAAAGTTTCCTTTCCGCTCGATGCTATATTATTCTTGCACTTAAAGAATTCTTACACGATAAATACGTGCCGGCTGGCATTCGCCCCAGAAATTCGTACTATCGTTGTAATAGGACGCATACGCCGATCTTACCCAAAGGTTGACCTTGGTGCAGTCCTTCATAAACACCGACTGGTCATACGCATGCCAAGCAACGAACAACGACGCTTTGCTATTACGGTCGATCTTGATCGTCTTCAACGCCGTACAACCTTCAAACATAACGCTCGAAAGCTGCAATTCGTCGTCCACACCGCTCTCTCTGCCGCGGAAAATAACCGTCTTTAAGCTGGTACAATTCCAGAAAATACCGCTGGGCGAAAGCGCCGTGCCGCCTGCCGCACGGTACAGATGACAGGGCAATTCCATCTCCGTCAAGCCCGTACAGTACGCAAACGCACCGTTGCCGATGATCAACGCGTTCGTCTTTTCGAGATTTTCCACTACGCCGTTTCCGTCTTCGTCTTCACCGCCAAACGCGTTTTGGTTATCTGCAAAGGTGACCGATTCGAGTGCGGGGTTATACGCGAACGCATAGCCGCCCAACCACGTCAACGTCGAGGGCAGCGTGACTGCCTTTATCTTTGCCGATTCTTCCGTGGGAATATCGTAAACGCCGCCTTCTTTCATATATACGAAAATGTTCGAATCCAAAGTATGCAGCCCTTCGGGGAAGTTCACCGTCGCCCCTTCCAGGCTAGGGATATCCGAAAAGGCATAGTTGCTAATTTCTTTCAGGTTTCCTTTGTCCGAGAATTCGATGCCGCAAATGTTAGCGATCCCACGGAACGCCGTCTTACCGATAAATTCCACGCTATCGCCGATTTTCAATACGTATTTATCGGCTTCGGTGTACGTATAGCCCGTCGATTTCATAAACGCTTTTTCGCCGATCGTCACCAAGCTGTTGGGGATTTCCACTTTCTTCCAGTTTTGCGTACCGAAGAAAGCGCACAAGCCCACCGATTTCAGCCCTTCGGGCAACGTCAGTTCGCTAAAATGCGCGCCTGCAAAGGAGAATTCACCGATCGTTTCCAACGACGCAGGCAGTTTTACTCTTTCCAAAACGCTCTCGTTCGTATTATCCACCGACGTCATACCGGCAAACGCCGAGTTTTCAATCGTGGTGACGGAATCGGGAATATCGATTTCGCGCAGCTTCGTCTGTAAAAATGCGCCCATCTTGATCGTCTTCAACTGGCTGTTTTCCGCAAACGTGATCGTTTCCAAACCGCTCGCTTGGAACGCTAACGATCCGATCGTCTGTACGCATGCAGGAACAAAGACTTCTTTCAAGTTCGTACAGCCATAGAACATTTGGCTGGGAATATAGGTCATCCCCCCGAATTGTACTTGCTGAAGCTTCGTACAGTTTGCAAACGCACTACCGCCGCACGAGATTACGTTGCTCAAGTCCACGTACGTGAACAGGTCAACGCCCTTGAACGCGTCCGCGCCTATATATTGAAGAGACGTCGGGAACTCGGTCACTTCGCTGCCGTCCTGATAATAGAACTTAAAGCTGTTGCTCGAGCTACCCATCGCGTAATTTCCGAGCTGACGGAGTTTCTGGGGGAACCCGTACAGCGCAGTAATGTTCGCCAAGAGATCCGCTCTTTCGCCCACGCGCAAGAGTTCGGAATCTCTACCGAATTCCACGATCGTTGCCTGCTGCGAATAAAAAGCATAGTCGCCAAGTTCGTGATAACAGGACGGGATATAC
The DNA here is from genome assembly GCA_017467265.1 of Clostridia bacterium. Classification (GTDB taxonomy): domain Bacteria; phylum Bacillota; class Clostridia; order Christensenellales; family Borkfalkiaceae; genus Scatosoma. Next base: position 9,728 of record JAFTSO010000050.1, on the reverse strand, counting down.
AAATGCCCCGTGATTTTGTACGGCTCGCCGTCATAACCGAGCTGAGATGCGGCATAGATAGAGAATCCGCCCACGCTCATACGGTCGCCGTCGGGCACACCGTAGATGTATTTGCCCTGATAGGTCGCAGGCAAACAGAAATAATCTCGGGGATATCCTTCCGCTTTGGGAACTTGATTGTATTCGTAAACGCCACGTTCTTCGTTAAACGTACGCTTTCTGCCCGAAATCCAATAGGAACTATCCGATCTTTCGTAGAACTCAAACGTATCGACGGACGGGAATACCAATTTTTGTCCCGTTCTGCGGTTGACGTAGAACGCGCCTGCCGTCACGTCCTTTTCCAACAGATCGCCTTCGCGCAGATAATATTCGTTGCCGTAAATATCTTCGTAGTAGAACCCTTCGAATTCGTCAATCTTCGTCCATACCGAACCGCCCGGCAACAGCAAAGGCGAGCCCGAATCGTACGTACCCGAAATAATCACCGTGCCGTCCCAGTCGGTCAAATGCAGCTGGACGTCATAGCTCTCCCACACCGCCGTGAACGCGATATGATCGATGATCGTGATGCTATCGCCTGCCGCGTACGTCGTCGTGCCGTCCGTCCAGCCGCCGAAATTGTAATATTTCTTGGACAGACCTTCAGCTGTGGGAAGGGTGATTTCGCTGTTGTATTGTTCTTCCACGTCGGACACCGTACCGTTGCCACCGTCCAAATTAAACGTCACGTTGAACGTTTTCTTTTCAAACTGTGCATACAAAGTCTGGTCGCCAGCAGGGACCTGCGTAATCTTGTCGCCGCCCTCTTGCTGCGTGTACCAGCCAAGGAAATTGTGCCCCGTCTTTTCCGCCGTTTCTTCGATGTCTTCGCCAAAAAGCAACGTTTTGCTTTCGGATACGCCATCTCTCACAAACGTAATATTGTACGTCTTATCATACGCGCCGTAAACGCAGAAATTAACGTCGTCGCCAATCGCAGGCAGAACGTCGTTCACGCCCACACCTTTGAGATTTTCCGCGTCATAGAACCAGCCGGAGAATCTCTCCCCGATCAACCCTTTCAACGCATTTGACAGATTCTCACCCGTTTTCAACGTGACCGTATCCGTCGCGCCGTTCTCCAAATATACGGTGACGGTGCGTTCCTTCTCCGCGAATTTAGCCACGAACGAAATGCTCGTCGCGTCGAGATTAGATCCTACCGTGTACGCGTTCGTGTCCAACTTCGTCCCTTCTTCGCCGTCCACGGAAAGATACCAACCAAGGAACGCATACCCCGTACGATCAAGCATGGGCAACGCGATCTGGGTATCGTAATCGTAATCGCCGTTGGTCAAAGTATGTTCGCCGTCGTAGCCGCCTAAATCAAACGCAACGGCATACGTAAACGGATCCCATTTCGCCGTCAATTCCACTTCTTTGGAAATGGTGGTGACGGGCGTATCGTTTCCTGCTTCATACCAACCAAGGAACGTGTAGCCCGTACGTTCGGGGGCAGGTTGCACGTTGTCGCCAAACGTCTGCGTGACTTCTTTCGTTTCACTGCCTTCGGATACGTAGCGAACGGAATAGACGTTCTTCGTCCACACCGCCTCGATCTCTACGAAGTAGTTTTCAGGGATCGCGCTAAACACAATCACGTCCCCTGCCTGATAGGTGCTTTCACCCCACGCCCAGCCTTGGAACGTGTGCCCTTCTACGCCACTAGGCGTGGGCAATACGATCTCCCCGTCGCGGAGCACGATGCTGTCCATCGCCACCGTTTTGTTATTAGAACGCAATACGTAATCGATGTAAATATCATTGAACGTTGCGTAAACGGTCATACTTTCTCCTGCCGCAGCTGAAACAGGCTGCGTGCACGCGGAGTCTGCATACCAAGTATTTTCGTATTCAATGTTGTCTAAAACATACGAAAGCGCTGTACCCACCGCCACCGTTTCCGTGTACGTCAACGTATCGCCGTCGCTGTTTTGCAAGACGTACGTGATTACCGTATTTGCCGTTTCGGGTGCGTTGTCGCTGCTGTTTTCGCTGCCGCTTTCGCTTTCCGTCGCAGAACTCTCGCTCTCACTTCCCATCGAAGAGTTCTCGCTCTCTGCCGCAGAGCTTCCCACACTGCTTTCTACAAAAGAACTATCCGACCCGTTCTCCGTGCCCGAAGATTTTTCAGAGCACGCACCGAAAGCAAAGCTCGCCGTCAGACTGAATGCTAATAAGGCAAAAATAAGAAATTTTTTCTTCATTTTAGTCCTCCGTTTTGCCAATTTATTTAGGGTTTTACAAAAAATTATTTACCTGTTTGCAAAACAATGTATCAAGGGTTAAAAAACGTTTTTGGCACTACGCTCACTAGGCAACCGATGAAAGCTCATCGGTCGCCTAATGCATAATGCCTAATCGCTATACTACATTATATATAATATATTATGCTACGGGAGTTTCCTCAGGCGTTTCTTCGGCTGCTGCCTTCACCTGCGGCAAGCCCGTTTCTGCGTTGTATTCCCAAGCGGTGTTCAAGCCGATATGTTTGGTCGCTTCGCTATACGGCGTGTTGTACGTGCCGATCGTTGCGATTTCCGCACCGTCTTCCAAGAATACCGTCAGGTTGCTTGCGTTCGTGCCGTTGAAAGCATAGTTAGCAATTTTGTTAATACCCGTACCGATTACGAGTTTTACCGCTCTCTGCTGGCTGGCAATCGCCCAAGGCGTATTTCCGCAGTTTCTGCTGGTGAAATTGGAAGTTGCGCTCGTCCCCGCAGAAATAGCGCTGTGCTTAACGCTCTTCACAAGCACGATCGTATCAAGGATCGTATCCGCAAACGTATTCGCGGAAGAATAACTCAACCCTGCAGGCAAGGAAATGTACGTCAGTTGCTTACAGCCTTGGAATGCCGCGCTGCCCAACGACGTTACCTCCGCAGGTACGGTGATATTCGTAATTGCCGTATCCTTGAACGCATTACTACCGATTTGTGTAAGCGTAGCAGGCAATATGTTGGAATCGGATTCATTTCCTTCCATCTTAATCGCCGTAAGAAGAGTACAACCCTCAAATACGTAATTATCAATTCGCGTCAATTCTGCAGGCAACGTCACACTTTCAAGCGCCGTACAATATCTAAATGCGTTCGCAGGGATACGCGTAACACCCGCAGGGATTACCACCGATTTCAAGTTTTTACAATCCTGGAAGACCCCAAGCGTCGTCACGCTAGCAGGAATTTCAATCGAAGAAATTGCCGTACCTTTGAGCGAGCCCAATTCGGTAATTGCACAGCCTTCTGCAAAAGTGATCGTCTCCAACGCGGCGATATCCGCGAACGAAGGCATATTCGTTGCCTTTGCAGGCACGGTGAAGGACGTCAACGCTGTTCCCATGAATTCGCTCCCATCAAATTCTTGGAATTGCGTACCGTTTGCAAAATTAAACGTCGCCAAGTTTCCACACTCGTTGAACATACGACCGCCCGTCTTCGTAATGGTTGCAGGTAAGGTTACGGTGGTCAATTTGCTGTTAGTGTCAAACAATCCCCAGGTTTCCGACAAATCGGTTAAACCCGCGTCCGCTAATTCTTGCAAAATCGGTGTCGCGTCTTCAATCCACGTATTCTGGAACGCATAATCATCAACACTCTCTAATTGAGCGCCGTCCGCAATCGTAAACGAAGAAAGTTTAGAGCACGAAAAGGCGGCATAGCCGATCGACTTGATATTTGCAGGAATTTCAATCGTTTCAAGAGCAACGCGAGTATCTTCGCCAACGTTACCGCTAAATGCATATTTAGGAATTTCCGTAAACTCTGCGTTGGTAGGCAACGTAACGTCCGTCAACGAATAACACGTACTAAATACGTATTCACCCATCGACGCAATCTTGGTCGCGTTGGTGAAATCTACGCTCGTCAAAGACGTACAACCGCTGAACACCGATTTACCAATAGCCGTAAGTTCGCTACCTTCCGCAAAGGACAGGGACGTGATTTCGCATTGTGCGAACGCGCCGTTCGCAATCTTGGTCACGTTGGCAGGGATTACGATATCGCCCTTTACCTTTTCTACATTTGCCTTGTACAGCGTGTTTCCGCAGTAGTTATAGCCGTTTGTATCGGGTGCAAATACGGGCGCGTCGAACGCGAAACTGCTACCGTACGAACCCGCGTCGATTTCGCCAAACATCTTTTCAAACGCTTCGTAGTTGGAAAGATATTGCAATTTGCTCGTGCCTCTAAACGTGTTCTGGATACCCGCATAATTATACGTATCGTTGTACTGATAGTAATCGGAATAATATTGCGTGCCTGCCTCTGCTTCGGGAAGGACGATAGAGCGGAGTTCTTTACAATCGTAGAACGCGCTGCCGCCGATCTTTTCCAGTTTTCCGTTTGCAATATGTATCGTCGTCAACTGTTTTGCGTTTTGGAACGCGTTATTAGAAATCCCTTTCAGGCTTGCCACGTCGTAAACCGCTTTCTTGATGGACGAATTGTTAGCCAACTGACCGGTTTCTTGCAAAGCGCCCACTACGTACACTGCTGCATTTGCCTGCGGCATTGCCGTCGCGTCGTCCGTGACGATCAACGTTTCCACGTTTACGCTCTGCAAGCTAACCGTACCCAGCGAAGTTGCCATAGGTGCATATACGTATACGCTGTTCGCTTTCGTGTTATTCAAGCCTACCGCAAACGTCTTTGCCAAAGGCGCGTGGATATAAATGCTGTCAATCTTTTCCGAGTAGATACTATTCAGGTAGAAATTCAACGTTTCTGCGTACGTTTCAATGTGAATCGATTCTACGTTCGGGTTGTTCGAGAACATACCGTTGTAGGCTTCGAGCGATGCAAAGTGCGTAGCGTCGATACGGATTTCGGTGAACGTTTCGTTCTTGCTGAACGTACCCGAGCCGATCGCCGTCAATTTGTTGAGATAATCCCAACCGAAGTTTGCAACGACGTCGAAATTAACGAGGTTTGCAAATTCGTTGCTGCCCCATACCGTACAAGCCTCGGGAAGTTTTACCGTTTCAAGCACCGTACAGCCGCTGAACGTATTACCCGAAAGTTTTTCCATATTCGGGCATTCCAACGCAACGTTCTTCAATGCCGTAGAATTCTGGAAGAAGTTCGCCTTACCTGCCGTCAATGCGTCGGATACGATCACAACGTTTTCGCAAGCCTTCATCTGCTTGAACGCGTTGTTATGTCCAAACGTCGTAAGGTTGGGCGCGATAACGTAAATATTCTTCGCTACTGCGTTGTTATAGAATGCGGTATTGATCGTCGTAATATCGTCACCCGAAATGATTACGTTTGCTTCTGTGCCCGCGTAAATACCTTTCGTTGCAAGATTTTCTACATCCGAGTGACCGTATTCTACCGTTCTCCACTTCGCGGTCAACGCTTTGTCGCCGAAAGACAAACCCGTGACGTCTTGACCGTCTGCGTCCGTCCAACCAGCGAATACGGATACGTATTTCTTTTCAACGGCTGCATCGCCTTCGCCTTCCGTTTTGGTTTCCAGCTTATACGCTGCGATATTGGGCAGCGGATCGCCGTTCACGTACGTCGCAGGCAGCTTGCCGTAAACGTTCGCGCCTTCCAAGCCGCTGTACGTCAGGTCGTAAGAGATCTTCTTTTCAATGTTTTCGATGTAGAAAAGGTTCATATCTTCGGTCACCGAATAACCGTAGAAATTCCATTTCACCAATTCACCGTTATAAACGTAATACCAGCCGTCCGCTTCATAGCCGTACGCGTCGTTTTCAATAGCAGCCAAAATGCTTTCGCCGCCTTCGCCAAACAGCGGATCTACCAGCTTGCCGCCGTCACGAACGGTCACCGTCGTGTATGCGTCTGCTTCGTCAAGTTCATCGTCGCCGAAATAGAAACCGAATTTTACCGTGTGTTTCGTTTCGTTCGTGCCCAACAAATCCAAAATGTTACCGGCAACGATAGGCTCACCTTCCGTCAACGTGAAGACAAGGTCGCCGTTCGTCGCAATGCTCGCGCTGGAAATACCAACGCCCTGCTTACCGTCCTGACCGTTTGCACCGTCTTTACCGTCCTCACCAGCGTCGCCCTTTTCGCCCTTCGCGCCATTGGGGATACTCACCTGATATTCGGTAGAATTGCTCAGCTTGATCGTAAGAATCGTGCAAGCGTTACCATCCAAATCTTGCCCAACGGTAGGTACGATTTCGGTGATCGAAACGCCGTCTTTACCATCTTCACCGTCTTTACCATCTTCACCGTCTTGACCGTCTTTACCGACCGTACCGTTGTTTACGGTGAAATCGAACGTATCGTCGTTGGTGTATGTAATGGTATAGGTCACGTACGTACTACCGTCTTCCGCCGTACCCGTTTCTTTTTCAGTGATGCTCTTAATGCCAACACCTCTGTCACCCTTTTCACCATCCGCACCTTTCGCACCGTTCACAATCGTAAACGAATCGGTCGAGCCGTCCGTATAGGTGATGGTGTATTTGGTCGCCAATTCGTTATCTGCAACGGCTTCCGTAGTCATACTCGCAATACCACGACCTTCCGTGCCGTGGTTTACAGTAAATTCCTTTGTCGTGTTATCGGTGAACGTGATCGTATAAATATCACTTACTTCGGTGCTCGACGTCTTTTCAATGGACGCGATACCAACACCCGCATCACCTTTGTCACCCTTCTCACCCTTTACGGCAGCAATCAGCTCTTCGTACGACCCCGTATATCCCTGATCCTGCGCGTAGGCGTAAACGCCCTGCATATCTTTAGAATAGGTTTTCTCAGCCTCTTTCTTCTCGCCGCACGCCGCAAAAGCGCCGCAACCTAAAGCCACAGCCAACGAACAACCCATCGCTAATAATGCTTTCTTCTTGTTCATAGCCAACCTCCAAAAAAATAAATTTAATATCAATCCCTCACGAGAAATATAATATTACAAAATAAAAATACTGACACGGAGTATCCTTAGCGTTTTCACCTTTCCTTTCGCTATATTTATATAAAACAAGCTAGATAAATCTTTTTTCCTTCTGTTTCTGCGAAACAGAAGGGGCGCGCCCCGAATTTTTTATGCTAGTTATCGTTAATATTTATACGAAAAACTACACGCTCCGTTCAATTGTAAAACCCTATTGCGCGCATACGCGCGTGCATAATTTAATAAGGTACTGTACATTATAGCACATCTCGACACCTTTCGTCAACCCTCTACTTAATTTTTTTTGCCTTTTTTATATAAGTTATTCTTATATCCAGCCTTAGTTTTTGTTATATTTTATTTTTGATGATAAAGTGGACGAGCCCTTTAGTTCCTTTTATAACAAAACATTAGATCTTCTCAGGATAAAAACCGTTAAAAACTACACTAAAAAACCTAAATCAAACCGTTGGTTCAATTTAGGTTGAAAAGTGATTTTAATCGTTCTGTTTTGTTTTTTTATCAAATCCCATTTGTATCACTTCTTTTGTCAAATCGTATATCCCCTTGCCCGTTAAATCTTTCATAAGTGCATCTTCGTACGACCACCACGTTTTCTTTTTGCCTGTTGCAACGTCTAACACAATGGCAGGGAAACACTTTTTCCCACCCATTGTCTCTACGGAATACATCGCTTCGCAAATGCGCTTTTTCGCAGGCATATCTTTATTAAACTCTATACTGCCTCGCGCAATATCCTCTCTTGTGCCCGAAACAGTAAAATCCAACACTTCTCCCACACAAAAGTATCCGTCGATACTATATACCTTGTCCTTGGAAACAATCAACAACTCGTTGTACCAGCACCGATCTTTTACCAATCCACGCGATTCAAGAATCTCTTTCATTTTGGGCACGGTATAGCTCAATAAACTTTGATAGGTAATCTCTTGAGCAAACAAGCCTTTACTGTAATGCAACAAGTCCATCTCTGCGTAAAAACGGCCGCACGCCGCATACCAGCCCTTACGCCCTGCAATCTTCCACACGTTGATATTTTCATCCAACACCATATCTTTCGGGCTCATATTCACTAAACTATCCGCATTAGAAACCCCTACGTACGTTGTGGTTTTATCTTTAATCGCTATATACATTTCGTCAATCCTCCTTGATTGTATATTGTAAATTTTTCGTATCAATCAACACAAACGGCGCACTTACGTTCGTATCATGCTTTGCGCTGATTTTCAAGAGCCGCAACAACTGCTCGTTGATATCCTTCGACTTGTCCACTTTGCTTAAACCATAAACAATCGCGTTCGAACCGCTGCCGATGGCTAAATAATCCTCATAACGTATTACGTGAAAATCTCGACAAATCTCAAAGAGTTTGTCTTGGTAGGCTATAAGGACTGTACACCTCGTCGTTGGCGGAGTTCCGCGATCTTCACGGTCAAGGAGCTCCTCCTCTTCAAGAGCCTCGTACATCTTGGGTACAATCTTCGTCACGATATGTTCTTTGGTTAATCCTTTCTTCTCGTCTACAGTAAACCACTCGGGGTGCGCAAGTATAAATTGTGAAGACGCCGTTTCCCCCGTCATAGCAAGAAGTATCCCGTTATCAAATTTTATCACCTTGAAATCATAGGGGGAAAGTTGATTATACCGATCCGTCCCACGCGTTGACTGCGTATCCGCCCCAAGCCAAATCCTGTCACCCTGTTTTACTGCCATTACTACACTCATTTGTAAAATCCTCCTATTGTTTTTTATTGCAAAACACTCTTTGTTTTTATATAAATTCGCGTCACGCACATACCGCATATATATGTGCTACAATACATTTTTTTTGCTGTATGGAATTTTATTATAAGACATATACCGACATTATTTATGTATGATTAGTGTAAAATAAAAGTCGATTTCGGCGCAGGCGAAAAGACGTTTGTTTTCCCGTCTGCTTTCGAAATGGGTTTCTTGGAATTGAAGTAAAAAAAGATGGGAGTTATACGCTCCCGTCTTTTTTATTGGCTTGCCATATTCCGCACAAGACTACAAAGCCTACCTTCCGAGAAGTGGCGTAGGATTTTGTCGGGTGCTTCTGCGAAACGATAATATGCCTGTTTTGTGTACTTGTCGGGGTTGCCATAATACACCACGTAGCGCAAGCCAAAAGCAAACTCTTTCTTATGGAATAGTCTTTCAAGGGGCGATTGCCAACCTTCCAAAACGTTATCCGCCGTGTGCCATATAAACACCGAACGAGTCTTCGCTGTGGGGTATTTATTGCCGTAGTTCATCACGTTTTCAAGCATTTTTAAACCTTCGCCAAAGTCGGGGTTGCCGTGGGGCAGGTATGCGTTGAACGGATGAATAAAGAACGCTTTATCGTTGTACCCGATAATATGCAACTTCGTCTTGTAGGGGCAAAACTCTAATGCCCGTGCTACTTTTGTTATGTTTTGCTTGATACGGTTTGCCACGATTCCGCGTGTCTTAGCCGAAGTGTCAATGATATAGTAAATATTCGTTGTTTTCATTGTTGATTCTCCTTATTTTTGTGAAATGATAAACGCCCACGGTCAACTAACCGTGAGCGCGTGTTTTTGTGTGATTTTTGGAAGAAGGCGGTGTTCCTGTCCCACCCACCCCCTAAGCGATTTTTTATGGAAATCTAACCCTGTTTTGCCCATTCGGGCATCCCCCTTTCGGGGGCAGTCCTTGCTTGTCTATCCTGTTTTAATCGGGGAAAGTGGGGAAGGTGGGGATTTGACTTTTTGATAGGGCTTCCCCGACTTCCCCGATAT
>JAFTSO010000049.1 GCA_017467265.1 Clostridia bacterium | reverse complement strand
GGTATCACCGCTTTTAAGAAATATTCATAATTTTGCCAAAGCTGCTTAGCCGTGATATGCGCCACTGCTTTGGGGGTAAAATCGGCGGGATCGTATTCCGTTACAAATGCGCAGCCGCGCTCTAAAATATCACTTCTGGTTCTAAGCCAGCCGATATGCGCCATCCAGTTAAAACAGATGCTTTCCATACCCAAATCACGCATGATCGGCAACATTTTCAGCACTTTTTCAATGCTTTCGTCGCGGAGTTCGTCCCCCGCCTTGATATGATCGTGCACTTCGTTGGGCATCGGCTCTACGATCACGGGCGTAATGCCGTAGTCGGTAAAACGTTTATGTACCGCTTGCCAATGGCTTTTATCCGTCAGATCAAATCCCTTGTTTTCAGGCAAACGGATAACGCCGTGATTGACGCCACTTTGTTTGGCGTAATCCCAGGTGACGTCGGGCTCACTTCTGAAATAATCCGTCAATAACATACGTATCGCTCCTAATCAATTTTTATACGCCGCCAAGCGTCAAGAAACCACCGTCTACGGGCACGGTAATACCCGTCACAAACGCCGCGTCGTTGCTAAGTAACCATTTTGCACAGCCAAGCAAATCGTCCGCCTGTCCAAAACGCCCCATCGGCGTATGACCGATTACGCTCTGCCCACGCGCCGTCAAACCGTCTTCCACCGTACCAAGGTAGTTTTTGCTACGTTCGTTAACCATAAACCCGGGCGCGATCGCATTGATACGAATATTTGCAGGCGCGTAGTACGCCGCAAACGACTGCGTCAAGTTAGAAATCGCTGCCTTACTCATGGCGTACGCAAAGCATCTCGTCAACGGACAATAGGTGTTCATAGACGCGAAGTTGATAACGCTGCCGCCTCCCTTTTTCACCATCTGTTTCGCAAATTCCATGGTCGGCAACACCGTACCCATAATATTGATGTCCAAAACACTTCTAAACGCGTCCATATCTACGTCATACAAACCCTTTTGCCCTTCGGGAAGTTCCCCCGTCAGTTCGCGCGCGTCATATTTCGTGATCGTGGGCATTGCTTTAATATTGTTGCCGCCTGCGCCGTTGATCAAATAATCGCAAGCGCCGAAGTATTCTTCCGTCGCGCGCGCCAAAGCCGCCACGCTCTCCTGATCGGTAACGTCGCACGCGTATATCATACAAACGCCGCCGTCTTTTTCGATCTTTTCACGTACTACTTCCAATTTTTCTTTCGTTCTGCCGACGAGCACGACTTTCGCGCCCTGTTTTGCCAGCTCGATTGCTATTGCCGAACAGAGCGTTCCGCCTGCCCCGGTAACCACCGCCGTTTTGTTTTTAAACATATCTATCTCCTTATATAATTATAATGATTTTTTTCTTGATTTTTAAGTTTACATACAAAGGTACAACCGCGAATCGCGTTGATCTGTCGAGATAGGCATATCCGTTCTGCGTTCTATCCAACTAGCGACGTACGCCCCTTCGGCATGTATCTTAATATTGGTGTTCGCGGAAAAGATTTTTTTCATTTCCCTGCCGCTGCCATAGATCAAACATTCGCAACAGCCAAATTGATCGTTTATTTCCTGCGACAATTGCGTGAGCGCCGACGTGTTATTAACGTCACATGCGTATACGCGCGCCTGTCCGCCGATCTCTTGTATCCGTTTTTGCACGGCGGCAAGCTTATCCCGTTCCTGACCAATCAGGAGCACACACGCGTCTTGCCGCGCTAAGGCGACAGCGATTTCCGAGCACGGTTCGTCTCCCGCTCCCACCACGATTACCGTTTTGTTTTTAAACGTTCCGTTCATTGTATACACATCCCTGCTTTGGCGTTTCCGTAGCAGAGTTTATACGCCAAATCTTGTACTTCCGACCAATCGCAAAGCAATTCGCCCTG
>JAFTSO010000048.1 GCA_017467265.1 Clostridia bacterium | reverse complement strand
TGGTCAACGTGACCCATGACCGTAACGACGGGCGCACGGGTAACGAGCTTGCTCTCGTCTTCCGCAACCACCGTATCCATCAGCACTTCTTCCGCCGTCTTTTCGGGTTTGTATTCGAGATCGATACCCATATCCATCGCAATCATCAATGCGTTGTCATAATCGATCGAATCGTTGATGCCTTTCATAATGCCTTCTTTGAACAGGCGTTTGGTGATTTCTACCGCCGAAACACCCAACTTTTCAGAAAGCACCTTCAAAGGAATATCCTTCGTCGTCACGACCGCGTGTTCGATCTTGATCGTAGGGATTTCCTTCTGTTTTGCCCTTTTCGGACCGCGCAACTTTCTGTATCCGCTCTTATCCTCGTCAAAATCCTCCACCGTCATACCTTGCTGTTTGATCAAGGAACGCTTCGACATAGGTTTCTTTTCGGTATAAGTCTTTTCAAAATTCTTTTTCTTTGCAGGAGCGGAGAACGATTTATTCTCTCTGCTCGGCATCATCGGTGCGGCGATCGGAGCGCTACCCGTGGGACGTGCGGGACGTGCGCCCTGTTGCGTCGGTCTTTGACCGCTCAATCTTTCGCCCTGCGGACGAGCCGGTCTATCCCCTACGGGACGGGGGCGGTACGTCGTCGATGCGTTGGGATCAACGCCCGGTTTCGCTACGTAAACGCCCTGCTCTTGACCGTTGCGGAAATATCTGGGTGCACGGGGACCTGCAGGAGCAGCAGGCGCCTGCGGAACGAACGTACGCGCTTTTGCATCCGTTTTGTTGTCCGTCTTTGCCTCTGCCTTCTCTTCCGCTTTCTCTTCTGCGCTTTCTTCCGCTTTGGGGACAATCGGAGCTTCGGAAACGGCCTGTTCTTCCGTCTTTTCTTCTACGGGAGTTTCTTCCTTGACCGTTTCTGCCTTTTTCTTCATTGTCTTCTTGGGTTTTTCCACTTCGGGAGCAGACTGCGTTTCCTGCGCTTTTTGCGCCGCCGCAGCCGCAGCTGCCGCTTTCGCAGCCTCTTCCGCCGCGATACGTGCCGCTTCTTCCGCTCTTGCGGCAGCCTCCGCCGCTTCGCGTTCCGCCTTTTCCGTTTCGATCACGGAGAGCTTTTTCATTATCTCCGAAAGGCTCTTTTCTGTGGAAGCAAGACGTTTTTGCAACCCACCGAGCTGCTCATCGTCTAAAAGTCCCAGTATTTTTTCCACATTTTCGTATTTTTTTGCCATAGGTTCAGTTGTTTCCTCCCGAATAGAATTTAATTTGGGGCTCGCCATCGGCAACGGAAAGTATTGCCTTGGCGAGATTTTGATCTGTAATAGCCACCGCTTTTACGGCAGGGCGGTGCACCGTTGCGCTGAGCACCCCTTCGTCCGTCATTAAAAACGGACAGCCGAACTTCGCCTGCGCGTTGACCATCGATTTTAAGGAGTTCTTCCCGATCGCACCGTCCGCGATCAAAAGATACACCCCTTTTTTCTGCCGCTCTAACATCTCCACGCCGAAGATAATTTTTCCCGAACGGATACTAAAACCGATGTACGTTTCTATTTTATTGTTCACGGAGTTTCCTCCCCGATCCCCTGATAAACTTCGTCGCCAACGCTAACAGAAAACGCCTTGTGTAGGAGTTTTTTACCGTGGAGCTTTTTCAAACACTCCGCGCTGTTGCAAACGTACGCACCCCGTCCTGCGGCTTTACCCGTAGGATCAAGGTAAATTTCGTCGTCCGCCGTTTTTACCACGCGCGTCATCTCCGCCTTGGGTTTCATTTCCCGACAGGCGATACACATACGCATAGGGATCTTTTTTGTTTTGGGCATATCGTATGCTCCTTTTTGGGATTATTCTTCTACGTTTTCTTCCACGTTTTCCGCTTCTTCTGCCGCTATTTGAGCAAGCACTTCTGCCGCTTCAGGGGAAGATTCGCTCTTCACGTCGATTTTCCAGCCCGTCAAACGAGCCGCCAATCTCGCGTTCTGACCATCTCTACCGATTGCAAGCGAAAGTTTATCGTCGGGCACGATCGCCATCGCACTCTTTTCACCGCGAGCCGTCACCGACAGCACCGTAGCAGGCGACAATGCCTTGTAAATGAACGCCAAGGGATCTTCGTTCCACAAAATAATATCGATCTTTTCGTCGCCAAGCTCTTCCACAACAGCATTGACGCGCGCACCGCGATTACCTACGCAAGCGCCCACCGCGTCCACTCTCGCGTCGTTGGAAAGGATCGCCATCTTCGTACGGCGACCTGCCTCACGTGCGATTTCTTTAATCTCAACGATACCTTGCGCAATTTCGGGCACTTGTGCCTCGAACAGCTTTTTCACTAAGCCAGGCGCGCTACGCGATACGACGATCTGCGAATTTTTCCCGTTATTCTTTACGCGCTTTACGAACACTTTCAAACGGTCGCCCACTGCATATTTTTCGGTAGGAACGCGATCAAGCGGCGGCATAACCCCTTCGATCTTCTTGTCGCCAAGCTCTACGTAAATATTACGCTCGTCGATTTTGCGGATCACACCTTCCATCAGCTCGCCTTCTTTATCCGAAAATTCGGAGAAAGTATTGTCGCGCTCCGCTTCGTGTAATTTTTGCAAAATTACCTGTTTTGCCGTCTGCGCCGCAATACGGCCGAAATTCTTCGGCACGAACACGTTGACGATGGTATCGCCTACCTGATGGGTGGGATCGAGTTCCTGCGCCTCTTCCAAAGAAATTTCCTTATCCTTGTCCACTACTTCTTCCACGACGTAGCGAGTCGCGCGGAATTCAATCGTGCCGTTTTCCGCGTCGAGCGCAACGGCGATTTCCGCCCCGTTATCAAACTGCTTTTTGTACGCGGATGCGAGCGCGTTTTCCAGCGTCGTGATGAACGCTTCTTCGCTGATACCCTTTTCTCTTACCAAATCGGTAAGCGCAGCAAAAAACTCTTTGTTTTCCATAATCTTCAATCTCCTAATCGAATTTTCGTATAATATATGGTTTGTTTATTTTTTTCTTGTTTGCAAGCAACGGAGCGTTGACCGCTGGCGCAATCAAAGCAAGCCGTCCAGATCGATCGCGCGGCAGATCTTTGCAATCTTCGCCTTTTCAATCTTCATCTCTTCGCCTTTATCTTCCAAATACACGCAAGTTTCGTCGTGCCCTTTCAAGATCATCTCGAAAAACTTCTTGCCTTTGAGCGGTGCGAACAGCTTGATTTCCACCTTTTGTCCGATGCACTTTGCATAGTCCCGATCGGTTTTGAGCGGTCTGTCCAACCCGGGACTGGACACGTTGAGCGTGTACGGTGCACCGAACGTAGGATCAACTTCGTCCAACACAGGATCGATCGCACGGTGAAATTTTTCACAAACGTTGAGGTCCACGCCCCCTTCGATATCGATATACACGGTGAGCGCAGGCTCTTTGCCCTGTTTGAATTCCACTTCCACAATCTCGATGCCCTGTTCGTCGGCGATCGGCTGCAACGCGTTTTGGATTTCTTCCGTCGTTTTCGTCTTCATAATACCCCTAATAGCATTATTGAGAGCGGCTGACCACCGCTCTCAATAACACAATCATTATTAAGTATCCTTATTATACCATTATTGTATGCGAATTGCAAGCGTTTCACGCCACTTTTTCGCAATTTTTTACAACGCGATTTTATAGCGCGCCTTCCGCGCGCAAATCTTCGTACAATTTTTGTACGAGCCGTAAGTGTTCGCCGATAAAAACGTTGGGCCACGAAAGCAGATGCATACCGATCACCACCGCAATCTTGTTCGTCGGATCAATCATCAAATACGTACCTGCCGCGCCGTCCCAGCCGTATTCGCCCTTGCTTAACCCCCAAGACGTATCTTGTACACGGACGCGCATACCCAAGCCGTACCCGTACTCGTCACCCTGCACACAGGTAAACGTATTCTTGACCTGCATCGCCGCGTGTGCTGTCGAGCGTACGAGACCGAGCGTTTCCTGCCGCAATAGACGGTACCCGCCTGCCGCCAAGCCATCGTTTGCGAGCGTTGTCGCGAACTTTGCGTAATCGTTCACCGTCGAAATCACGCCTGCGCCGCCGCTGTCGTAATTTTCACCCAACACCAAGCGGTTGCACGGCTCAATCTGCCATATTTTCCCTGTCCCGTCGCAATCGTACATATCGTACATCCCCCTGCGCTCGGTGTGAAAACCGCTATCCGTCATACCGAGTGGCTGAAAAATCACTTCGTCCATATACGTTGCAAAGCGTTTACCGCTCACCCTTTCAATCACCGCCGCCAAAACGTCGTGGCAAAGGCTGTATTCAAAACGTTCCCCCGGCTCAAAGAGCAAAGGGGTTTTTATAAAAGCGTTCACCACGTCCACGGTAGGCGCTTTTCCATCTGTTTTTTTCAGCAGTTCTTGCACGGGCTCGGTCTGCACGTTATACGAAAGCCCCCCAGACATACTCAAAAGATGGCGCACCGTCATCTTATTTTTCGTCTGTGCGCGGTTGCCGCTCCCGTCCATTAAGAACGTTTCGGCGTACGCAGGTAAATATTTGGCGACTTCGTCGTTCAACGAAAGTTTCCCCTCTTCGATTAGACGCATCGCACACACTACCGTCATCGGCTTAGTCGCAGAAAAGAGATACAGCCGCTCGTCACCCGTCGGCACGCCACCTTTCGTTTTTCCATAGGAAAACAAAAGCTCGTCGCGCTTATACAGGCGCACGTCCAAATAGGCAATCGACTTTTCGGTGCATAATTTTTCGATATATTCCACCGTTTTTTTGCCGTTCATCGCAACACGTCCCCCGTCTAATTGTATTTTAATCCAAACGCCCTTTCGCCTTGACCAGCTCGATAAACACCTTCGCCGTCACGCACGCATCGTCAAACGCACGGTGATGATTAAAGGTAAACCCGTAATGATCCGCCACCGTGTTCAGCTTGTAATTCGCCAGCTTTCCGCGCAAAATCTCCTGCGCCAAATGCAACGTATCATACTGTTTTTTGTCAAAAATATAGCCGCATTGTTCGCCGTAATAGGACACGAAACGATAGTCGAACGTGACGTTATGCCCCACCAAAACCGCTCCGTCCGTGAACTTAAAAAAGTCAGCAAGTACCTGCTCGTACTCAGGCGCACCGACAAGGTCGGCGTCCTCAATCCCCGTCAGGTTGATAATCTCTTTGGACAGTCGTTCAGGACAAGCCACGAACGACGAGAATTTTTCCACAATCTCGCCGCCCACGATCTTCACCGCGCCCAGCTCGATAATCCTATCCATTTTACCCATCGCAGGATTGTTGTTCAAGCCTGTCGTTTCCAAGTCAAAACAAACGAACACGTTGTTTTTCAGATCGTCGGGTTTGGAAAGATCGTCGAACAACCCCGACTGCGTATAATCGACGTACGGTTCGGGGAATACCGTGTGGTAGAATTTTGGCACGGGTTTACTCTTTCTTGCCTCAGGCACAAAGTCTTCGGGGGGCGTACCCAGATTGATCTTTGCCGCCTTGAACGACGTCGAGCCCTTATACTCTTCGTTCGCGCCCGTGATCATAATCTTATCCCCTGCCTTGATCTCGCGGATTTTCTCCACCGTCGCCTTTTTCGGAAAATACGTCGTACGGAGATTGCCCGATCCGTCCGTAATCGACACCGAAAAACGGGTTTTTTCCGTATCTTCCCCCGTTTCGTCATTATGTTTTACGTACTTGATTTCCTCAATATACGTCACGTTGCCGCACACCGTATATACCCCTTCAACGTTATGGCAATCGGCTATGTACACCGCCTTCGTCAACTGCTCGTACGTGTCCGCTCCATCGATCTTTTTATAATTTTCAATCGGGAAACGTCTGATCTCCATCGGGATCACTTCTTCCTTATCTTCCACTTGCTCGTCCAAAATAGACGGGTCGGGCGCTGCCTTTTCCACGATCCGCACGTTTCCGTAAAAACTACCGCAATAACCACTCGATAAATGCCTGCTCGTTTCGTCGAGTATTTTTCCAGAGGAAAACAGAGTTTGTTCACCCGAGGCGATCTCGACGTAAAAATTCGCGCCGCTCGTCAACATCTCCACCTTGATATTGTCCCGTTCTAAAAACGCCGCGGCAGCAGGAAAATTCTGTCCGATGAACGCGAAAATTTTATCTCCGATAATCTGCGCATCGGGTACACGCTTTACTATTTTAAGGCGCGCGGAAAAGCCCGTCGGCAAATACCGCTCGGTGATCTCCCTTGCCTGCGCTTCTTCCTCCGCTGAATACGTTCGATCGGTCACTAGAAAAAACTCTGCGCTATTATCCCGTTTTGCGACGGAAATACTGCACAAAATTGCATTTTTCAGTCCGTCCAGCGCACGGATCTCCGCCAAATATTCTTCCGTCCTATTCGCCATCTAACAACACCTTGATTTCCTTGAAAAATTCTTCCTCGGCTTGCTCCGCCGCCACTTTTTTATACGCCACGCCCTTTTTGAAAATCAAACACGACCCGTTGCCGCCAGCAATTCCCAAATCGGCATCTTTTGCCTCGCCGGGGCCATTGACCACGCACCCCATCACCGCAATCTTCGCGCGTTTTTGATAGGGACGAACAAACTCCGTCACTTTGTTAGCGAGCGTCATACTCTCCCAAGCGCAACGCCCACACGTCGGACATGATACCACTTCCACGTACTCTTCTTCCAAACCGCACGCACGCAAAATATTTTTCGCCGCGTAAATTTCCTGCACGGGATCGTCGGTAAGCGAAACGCGGATCGTATCCCCAATCCCGTTCAAGAGTAAGCTGCCAATGCCCACCGCGCTCTTGATCACGCCGCTCTCCATCGTGCCCGCTTCCGTCACGCCAAGGTGCAACGGATAGTCCGTTCGTTGCGAGAGCAAAGAATACGCACCCACGGTGAGCGGCACGTCCGACGCCTTTACCGAAATGACAATATCGTGCACGCCGAACTTTTCCAAAATCCCAACGTTGTAGAGCGCGCTCTCGACCAGCGCACGCTCGCTCCTGCCGTATTTTTCGAGAAAGTTCTTTTCAATACTACCCGTATTCGAGCCAACGCGCACGGGGATACGGTGCGCTTTCACGCAATCAGCAACGTATTTTATCTCCTTTTCACCGCCGATATTGCCGGGATTGATACGCACTTTGTCCGCGCCGTTCTCGATTGCCATTACGGCGAGCTTGGGTGAAAAATGTATATCCGCCACAAGCGGCAAAGTAATTTTATCTACCACGCTTTTGAGCGCCAGCGCGTCCGCCTCATCCGAAATCGCCACGCGTACAATCTCGCAGCCTGCCTGCTGCAAAGCGGAAATCTGCGCCACCGTCCTTTCCACATCCGACGTTTTCGTTGTAGTCATCGATTGAATTTTTACACGCTCGCCACCGCCGATCTTCACGCCGCCGACGTTTACGCATTTTGTCTGTTTTCTCATATATGCACCACGCTCATTTTTACGATTAGCACCTACACGCTACGCGTTGAAAGGTGTTTAGACGTTCTTTTTCTCCTTGTCCGTCTTCATCATTTGTTTCAACTCCGTCATAAACGAAGAGAGATCTTTGAACGAACGGTACACGGACGCATAGCGCACGTACGCCACTTCGTCCACCTTTTTCAGCCGCTCCATTACCATCTCGCCGATCGTCTTGGTCGTGATTTCGCTTTCCATACTGTTATACACTTGTTTGGATATGTCTGCCACCATATCGTCGATAACCGACATCGGAACGGGGCGTTTTTCACAAGATTTGATAATGCCGTTGCGGATTTTTTCCGCGTTGAACGACTGTCGCGTGCCGTTGTTTTTTACCACCAACACGGGCGTCACTTCGATTGTTTCGTACGTCGTAAATCTCCTGCCGCAGCCGATACACTCTCTACGGCGACGAATTGTTCTGTCGTCGTCTGCCGAACGCGAATCGACCACTTTGCTCTCCGTGCAATCACAATACAAACATTTCATATCAAAACCTCCCCGTTTTTTATTCATCGCGTACCGTATACGCCCTCTTTTGGCATTTAACGCTTTTTACCCTTCTTTGCGCGGATTTCTTTCACCGTGTTTTCGTACCCGTTATTCCCCGGCACGTAATACACTCTGTCTTTGAGCGAATCGGGTAAATATTGTTGCTCGACGTAGCCACCGTAATTGTGCGGATATTTATACGCCGCACTATTGGCTTTGTCTTCTTTGCTGCCATAGCTATTGTCTTTAAGGTACGGGGGCACGTTATCGTCGCGCACTTCTCGCGCGTCCGCCACCGCCGCATACATCGCGTTCACCACCGAGTTGCTCTTATCCGCTTCGCACACGTAAACAATCGCCTCGGCAAGCGGAATACGCGCCTCGGGATAACCGATTTTTTCCAAAGCGTACATCGCAGAAGTTGCGATCTGCAACGCGCGCGGATCAGCCATACCTACGTCCTCAGCTGAATGCACCACCAAACGACGGGCAACCAGCATCGGATCGCACCCCCCTTCGATCAGGCGCATCGCATAATAGAGTGCCGCGTTGGCATCGCTACCGCGCAACGATTTGCAAAAAGCCGACAGAAAATCGTAATACGAATCTTCGTTATACGACAACGCTTTGCGCTGAATACTCTGCTCCGCATCCGCGAGCGTGATCACTATTTTCCCTTCGTCGTCGGGCGTGGTCGTAAGCGCCGCCAGCTCCAACGCGTTATATGCCGAGCGCAAATCCCCCGCCGCCATACGTGCGATATGCTCGATCGCTTCGTCCGTCGCCGTCACGCCTTGCTTGCCCAACCCCTTGTGACGGCTCTTGATTGCGGTACGCAACGCGCCGATAATATCGTCGTTCGTTAAATGCTTGAATTCAAACACACGGCAACGGGACACGATAGCCGGCGTCATCGCGGCATACGGATTTTCCGTTGTCGAACCGATAAAGATAATCGTGCCTTGTTCGATCGCAGGGAGCAGAGAATCGCTCTGCGTTTTATTAAAACGGTGACACTCGTCCAAAAGCAGATACGTACGTTTGCCGAACAGTTTCAGGTTTTCCCGAGCCGTCTCCACCGCCTTTTTCACGTCCGCAACCCCTGCATTGACAGCGTTCAGCTTGATGAACTCACCGTTCGTGTGCAGGGCGATAATATTCGCCAGAGTCGTTTTACCGCACCCCGGAGGTCCCCAGAAAATACAGCTGCCAAGCCGATCGGTCGCGATCGCACGGCGCAGGAGCGAGCCCTCCGCAACGATATGTTTTTGCCCGATAAATTCGTCCAGCGAGTTTGCACGCATGCGCTCCGCGAGCGGTTTCGCCGTTTCTTCGTTGTTGTTAAAATCAAACAAATCCATTTACTTTAACGCCTTTTTTATCTTTTTTAGGTTGTCCTGCGCCAAGGCATACCCCCGTTCGCAAGCGAACCGTATCTTTTTCAATTCCGTCTGCCCCATATTCCCAAGGTCGGGCTCTAACCAAAAATCAATGAGTTCGCGGTTTTCCTGCTTTCGCCGCTCCGCGCGTTCACACTCCAAAATATCCATAATTTCGAGTGCCATTTGCAAAGCCGTCGGATCTTTAGAACTGAACGGACGCGCGCCGAGCGCATCTACCGCCACCACGACGTCCGCACCCATATCCTTTACCAAGCGCGCAGGAACGCGCTCTAAAATATACCCGTCGATGAGTTTCATACCGCTCCGCTCAATGGGTACGAACAGAAACGGAACGTTCGCCGAGGCAATCGCCGCATCGACCACGCTGCCCTCGGAAAAGCAGACAAGCTGTCGCGAGATCATATCCGTCGCCACGCATTGAAAGGGTATTTTCAACTCGCTAAATTGCAAATCGCCTAGACTATCCTTTAAGATTTTGCGGATTTTTTTCATTGTGAATAGACCGCCACGTTTTACCGTCGGGCGAAAAAATTCGACAAGATGCAGTCTATCGATCTGCCTTTGTATCTCGGACAAGGGTACGCCAGCGGCATACGCCGCGCCAACAATCGCCCCCATCGAACAGCCTGTGATGAAATCGGGCTTTATGCCCCCTTCTTCCAAACCGCGCAAAAATCCTATGTGCGCCGCGCCGCGCGCCGCTCCTGCCCCCAAAGCCAATCCTAACGTTTTCATATTGTTTCACTCTCCTTATACGTTAAAAACCGAAAAGCCCCGACACGTGTCGTGATCAACGGTTTTATGTACAAGCAAAGCGAACTAAAAAACAGGCGATTAGCCGCGATTGTATGCGCCGATGAGTTTACACTCCAAGGTATGCTGACGAATCGCCGCCAACATTTCCTGCACTTCGTCCGCCGCAATATTACAATCCGCCTCAATGAAGAAACGATAATCGCCCGGTCTGTCCTTGACGGGACGGCTCTCGATCTTCGTCATATTGATCCCGTATTTTGCGATGATTTGCAGCAGTTCCAAAAGGCTGCCGGGACGGTGCGGACATACCGCCGAGAAGAACAGTCGTTCGCTTGTTTTCGGCAACGCGTTCTCCCCTTTCTTAATCAAAAGGAAGTGCGTGTAGTTGTTCTTTTCATCGGAAATCGATTCTTCGCTCATCACGAAACCGCTACGCAGATTTTCGGTGTGCGCACCTGCAATCGCCGCGCTCTTGCCCGAATCGTCTTCCACTGCGCGCGAAATGCCAAAACCTGTCGATTCCGCATCACGCAGAGATGCGAACGGCATTTCCTTTGCCAAAAACGCAGCACATTGATCGAGCGCCTGACGGTGCGAATACACCCTGCCAATCTCGGAAAGTTTCACACCCTTTTTATAGATAAGGCGGTGATCAACGCGAATAATCTGTTCCTTCACCGCAAACAGATTCTCACTGTCCTGCAAAAGATCGAGATTTTGCGACACGCCCCCCTGCAAACTGTTTTCAATGGGAATCGCCGCCGCGTCAACCTTGCCGCAAATGACTGCCGCGAGCACTTCGGGGAAATTACGGAACGGAACGCACTCGTCCCACTCCCCGACCGCTTTTACCGTCGACGCTTCCGTTTTCAAAAATTCTTTCGCTGCCAAATGGGAATAGCTCCCTTCCGGTCCTAAAAATGCAATTTTCATATTCGTTTACTCCTAAAAGCCAGTTTATTCTTTTATACCTGCGCTGCGAGATCGAGCAACAACCGTTCCGTATCTTCCCAGCCCAAGCAGGGATCGGTGATCGATTTCCCGAATATTTCGTCGTGTTTTTGCGTACCTTCCACCAAAAAGCTCTCAATCATAAATCCTTTGACGATGCTCTTGAAATCCTTGTCAAAACGACGGTTTTGCATCACTTCTTCCGCGATACGGATTTGTTGCTTGAATTGCTTGCCCGAGTTGGAGTGGTTGCAATCGATCACGATCGCAGGGTTTTCCAGATTACTACCGCGATACATTTCTTCCAGTTTCATCACCGTTTCGTAATGGAAGTTGGGCACGTCCCCACCCGAACCGTCCACGCCGCCACGCAAAATTGCGTGCGCGTACGGGTTGCCGTCCGAGCTGACCTGATAGTTGCGGTATTTGAACACCTGCGGACTCTGCGCCGCAAAAATGGAATTGACGAGAGCGATGATATTGCCGCTCATCGGGTTTTTCATGCCCACGGGCGCGTCGATACCACTCGCCACCTGACGATGGAGCTGGTCTTCCACGCTCCGCGCGCCAACGGCGTGATAGGAGAGCAAATCTTCCACGTACGGCGTATTTTCAGGGTACAGCATTTCGTCTGCCGAAGTCAGTCCCGATTCGTTAATCGCCGCAAGGTGCAACGCGCGGATACTGCGGATACCCCTTGCAATGTCCGCCGCCCCCTCGGGATCGGGCTGCAAAAACATACCCTTGTAGCCAACGCCCTTGGTACGGGGTTTGTTGGTGTAGATACGGGGCACGATAACGAGCTTGTCCTTTACCTGCTCGTTGAGTTTGCCAAGGCGCGAAATGTATTCGAGCGTAGGCGCAGGCTCGTGCGCGGAACAAGGCCCGACGATGACGAGCATTTTGTCCGATCTACCTGCGATCACGTCGCGAACTTCTTGATCGCGTTCTTTTTTAATCGCTTTCATCGCCGCCGTCATCGGCTTTTCCGAAATAAATTCTTCGGGTTCTGGAATAAAATATTGCTTTTCCAACATAATCGTATCTCCTTTCTATTCTCTCGTTTATCTCTCTACCTTATTTATAATATAGTCTTTCACCGCCGCCGAAACGTATTCGTCGATAGACGTACCGAAACGAAGACTGTTGCGCACCATAGACGAGCTGACGTGGAGCAAATGCTGCCGACAGGGCAAATATACCGCCGTGATCGTATCGTCCAGCTTACAGCTTGCATAAAAATTCGCGTTTTCAAAATCCAAATCCGTGCCGTTGCGAATACCGCGCACGTACACTTTCGTCTGTTCCTGCGCGAGCAGCTCCGCTACCGTGCCGCTAAATTCCACCACGCGCACGCGGTTTTCCTTGCCAAAGGCAAGCGAAAGCATCTCTTTCCTTTGTTCCACCGTAAAACAGGGAGTTTTGGCAGGGTTGACCATGATCGCCACCACCACTTCGTCAAAAATCTGCAAGCAGTCGCGTATCTGGGCTTCATGTCCCAAAGTCGGGGGATCGAACGTCCCTGCAAACACGCATTTTTTCTTGTTTTCGTTCATACCGTTCACCGTTTATTTTTTGCGGAAAAACGTGATATACGTCTTACCGTATTTCCGTTCGTCGTATTGTTCCAAGCCGTCTATCTCTCCTGCAAAAGGACGGTCGCGCTCGTAAACCGCCACGCCGTTTTCGCTCAAAAGTCCCTTTTGCGCAATCTTTTCCAGTGCCTTTTCTCCATAATCGAATCGATAGGGCGGATCGAGAAAAATAATATCGAATTGCCCCCGTACGCTCTCCAAACACACCAGATAATCGGCATTGGAAATCTTCGCCTCGTCGCCGCCAGCCGCGATCTTTAACGTCGCGAGATTTTTCTTTACGATAGCAAGACTATCCTTGGAAAAGTCGTTGAACACGACTTCTTTCGCGCCGCGCGACAGGCTCTCCAAGCCCAACGCGCCGCTGCCGCAAAACAGATCCAGCACCCTTGCTCCGTACATTTTTAAGGACAAAATATTGAACAGCGATTCTTTGGCGCGGTCGGACGTGGGACGTACGTCCTGTCCTGCAAACTCCGCCAACACTCTGCTCCTGTATTTTCCGCCGATAATTCTCATCGCTATACTCCGCGCGTTATTTTCTCTTTTTCGGTTTCGTGCCGGGCAAACCGCCGTAGTTGATTTTCTTCGTTCTGTTCGCTGCCATCTCCGCCGCTTTGTCCGCGATCTGCTGCTGACGGATTGCTTTGTTGCGGCGTGCGTACGCGCCGCCCGTATAGAACGCCACCGTCACCGCGATGGGGATAATTGCAAAAAGCAGGGACAGGAAATAGCTAACGCTGTTGCCAAGGCTGTTCGCATAATAGAACGGCAACACCGACCAGCCCGAAAACACGATCCCGAGCAGTTCCATACCGCCGAGTTTACCCTGTGCCAAACGCGCGTCGATCGCCGACTGATTGACGCCCCAAACAATGCCGATAATGACGGGCAAGATCGCGATGATACCGCCAACCACGAATCCTTTCCAAAGGCGGTATTCCTTTGTCTCTTTGTGTTTGGAAATTTTATATCCTTCGCCGTAGAGCTGTTCCGTTCTGCGACGGACGTTGCCCGAGGCGAGCATTTCGTACTGCTGACCGCCGTTTGCCCACGTGATCAATGCGTTGTATCCAGCCGCTACCGCGATACACACCACCATCCATACCGTCGCGGCGTTCTTAAAATAAAATCCCTCGTCTTTCATCTTGATCGTCACCATCATCAAAATGCCGCCAGCGCAGATATACATAATCAACGACGGCAGCGCGTCCTTGAACAGCTGCCATACGTACCCTGCGTAAAACTTGAATTTCTTCTTAAAATTTGCCATATCCGTATTTCTCCAAATATTTTTCTTATGAAAACAAAATCATTTTGCACGGGCGTTCGTCCATACGATACGCTTGTCCGTGATCACGCCGTCCAGCCTGACGTCGTGTTCTTCCGTCGGCACCTGCCGAACAATCTGAAAATCAAACCCGTACCCCAGCCGCCACGTCTCCGTATGCGCGCTCAAATACCGATCGTAATAGCCGCCGCCATAACCCAGCCGACCGCCCTGCTCATCTACGGCAAGCATCGGCACGATCGCCACGTCCATACGCCCGTCATACCGCTCGCCAAGCGGTTCGCGTATACCAAGATCGGACAGAGCAAAATCCTCTCCGTACTCCACCGCCGCCATCGTCTTTCCTTCCACGCGCGGCGCATATACCGTCCACCCGTCTTCCAGCAATCGTTCAATCAGCTTGTCCGTCGGGGCTTCGGAGGAATAGGAAAGATACACAAAAATCCGTTTCTCCGCACCCGTCCCTATACCTTTGTCCCGCAACGCCTGCAAAACGTGCTCCGCGAGCAAACGTTCCTTTACGTCTCTATTCTCGTTCTCGCCGCGCCGTCCTTTCATATACGCGCGTAGGCGTTTTTTGGCGATGATTGGATCTTCACACCCGTCCGTTTGTACAAACCGCAATTTAGTCGTTGTCATATACCATCTCCGCGCGACGCGTTGCCGCGCACAAAATTTCGTACGGGATCGTACCCGTCGCTTTCGCCACCGCCGCCGCGTCCGTCAAAATCGGAAACAGCTTTCCGCGCGGCATACTGCCGTGCCGCACACACGCATCCATACAAAGATTGTTCGCCTGCGTTTCTTCGCCAAGCAAGCCGTTTTGTCGCTGCCGTAAAAATCCGTCCGCATACCCGTATCGGCACGTCGTCAAAAATTCGGGTATTCTCGCTCCGAACGGATTCTCGCCGTACCCTGCACCGCCATAGCGGTATCTTCGCGAAGCCACCGCCGTTGCATACACCGTCATACCTCGTTCGAGTGACAATTCCCTCGTTCTCGCTCCCGTCGGGAGATAGCCGTACAAACCCAGCCCGATCCGCACCGTATCCAAGGCAAAAGCCTTGCCGAACGTCGCGCCGTACGTCGCGGACAAGTGCGCTCTCACGGACGGAAAATACCGCCGACACACCGCCACCGCCCGAAGAAACTCCACGCGTTGTTCTTCCGCGATTGAACGTTCCGTTGCATACAGGTGAGAATAAATCCCCTGCACCTGCACAAAGGGGTTTGTCTGCAACCGTCGGCATACTTTGCCGAGCGCGTCGCGTCCCATACCGTATCGGTTCATACCCGTATTCACTTTCAAATGTACGTTCACAGGCAGCTTTCTCGCGCGAGAAATCCCGTCGATCAGCCTTGCCGTGATTAGGTCGGACAGGGTAAGCGAAAAGCCGTTCCACGCACCCCGTAGCACGTCTTCCGTCGTGATCGGTGGCGTGAGCACCAGAATTTCCTTACCGCACGCCACGGTGCGGATCTGCTCCCCTTCGTCCACGATTGCCACCGCAAAAGAATCCGCCACGCCGTTCAATGCGTTCACCACTTCTTCTGCGCCGTGACCGTATGCGTTGGCTTTCACCACCGCGCAAAGCGGCGTACCCGTCCACGCGCAAAACCGCTCTGCATTTCGCCTGATATTTCCCAAATGTATCTTCGCTAAAACTTTCTGCACGCTCTATTGTATGCCATGCGAGAGTTTTTTGTTCGTGTCTTTTCTACACAACGTGTACAGAAACGTACATAACCGAGCCGCAACGAAGAAATGCGCTCCCCGTCGTCGTTTTCAGGTGCAAGCAGTTCTAGGAGCGGCGAGGGCGTGTACAGAAACGTACACAACCGAGCCGCAACGAAGAAATGCGCCGCACATCAAAACGACTTTACTTGCTGTATAAGATTTTGTGACAGTTATCACACTCAATCATCTCTCCGCCTGCCAACCGATTGCACGCTGCCAAAGGCGGCTCCATACCGCACCACGAACAGCGCGTTCCGTTGATCTCGATGAACACGGGCATGTTCTTTTCCTTTCTCTTCGTTTGATATTTTTCCATCATCTCGGCAGGAACGTCCTTTGCGAGCACGGTCAGTTCCTTTTCAATCGCCTTCATCTCGCCGTCCTTTTCCGACTTCACCGCTTTGTATTTTTCCGCCGCGTCTTTATACTGACCCTGCGCCGCGATAACCTGCTTTTTCAGCTTTTTATATTCCGCGTCCGTTGCCTTAATATTCGCAACCAGCGCCGCCAAATCCGCCTTAAATTTTTTCAGCTGATCGATCTTTGTCTGTGCCTTTTTCTGATAAAAGGAAATATCCGCACCGCCCGTCACGAGCTCGTCCACGTTCTCAAAATATTGCAACGTTTCCTCCATCTGCTCGTAATTTTTGGTCAGCTCCGCCGCCTCTGCTTTCAAAGACGCCGCTTTCGTCTCCAACGCGTCCAGCTTTTCAGGCGCGCTTTCCAAGAATTTTTTGTACTTCACATACTCCTTTCTCTCTTCGCAGCCTGCCAGTTCGCGCTCTAATTTATAGAGCTTCGCATCGATTTCCTGATACTTCAAAATTGCCTGTAATTGTGCCATAACTTATACTCCCTTCCCGTCAAAGCCAGCTGCTTTCCGTATGATACACGCACGGAATATCCAGCCGTTGACAGATTTTTTTACAATATTTTTCAAAACCGTAGTTTTCGGACGCGTAGTGCGTCAACACGATCACGCCCATACCGTTTTCCATCGCAAGCGTCAACAAATGATGTTTGAAATCGGACGAAATGAACACGTCCGCGCCTGCATTTTTCGCGAACAAAATACTCTCTTCGTCCGCGCCTGCGCCGCAGCAGCTCGCCGCGCGGCACACCGTTTTCTCGCCGCCGTACACCAAAATACGGTCAGTCGAAAACACCTTTTTCATATTTTCCGCCAATCCCTGCACCGAGATCGCAGGCAGATCATACGCTTTGCCATAGCTCCCCCCGTCAACAGGGTGCATTTGCGCGCAAATCTTCGGCGCGGATTCCCCTGCCGCCAAAGCTACGCCCTGCATCAAACACTCGTCAATGCCGCCGTCCACCGTATCCACGTTCAGGTGCATCGCAATCACCGAAATCCCTGCCTTGATACATTTTACGATCTTGCTCCCCGTCAAACGCTCGTCGTCGATGCGCAGATCGGATATTTTTGCATAGATCGCAGGATGGTGGCAAACGATCAAGTTCGCCCCGATCTCCACCGCGCGGTCGATCGCCGCAAAAGACAAATCGAGCGTGAACAGCACACCCTTGATCTCGTCGCCCGTATCCACCAACACGCCGCTGTTATCATACGCGCCGTAGCGCGCACAGTATTCGTCGCTCAGCCGTTTGGGCGCGAGCTCGTCCGCGATTTTATAAACGTCACTTACCTTCACCGTTCAATACTCCTTGCAACCGTTTTGCACGTTCTTCCAGCGCCTTGCGACTCTCCGCCTGCAAGTTGGGCTGCTCTAAATATTTTTCCGCGTTGGCGAGCAGCTTTTTCGTCCGCTTTACGAACGCCGTCGGCATCGTCGCCAAGTTCTCTTTACCAAACTCAAATTCCCCGTCCGTGTACGTTTGCCTCGCACCGTCCTTCGCCTTTCCACCTACGATCACGTCGTAAAACTTGCCGTCTTCAAAGGTGAAATCCCGTTCAATATACCCCCCGTTTTCGAGAAGATACCGACGGAGCTTTTCCGCATCGTGCATCGGCTGCAATACGAAACGTTCGGGCATAAACCCATACGTTTTGTCGGAGAAAATGGATACGATTTCGCTGCCGCCCATCCCGGCGATCAGCACTTCGTCCGTATCCTTGGGCACTCCCTTAAACCCGTCGCCGAGCACCGACGTCGCCACGCCTGCGCGGATATAGGGCGCAAGCAGCCGTTCCGCTTTGGCAAGGCTACCCTTGCTGATATCGGACAAAATCGCGTGCTCGCACAGCCCGTTTTTCAGCATATATTCACTGCAATACCCGTGATCGCAGCCCACGTCCGCGAACGTTTTCGCAGCCGTAAGCAACGAGCACAGCGTATCAATCCGTTTCCCGTACCCCATCGCAAACGATCAATCCAAGAAATCTTTCAGCTTTTTACTGCGCGAAGGGTGGCGAAGTTTTCTCAATGCCTTCGCCTCAATCTGACGGATACGTTCACGCGTGACGTTGAATTCTCTGCCCACTTCTTCCAGCGTTCTGGGCTTACCGTCGTCGATACCGTAGCGCAAGCGGAGCACCTTTTCTTCGCGCGGCGTCAGCGTATCCAACACCCCAAGGAGCTGTTCTTTCAGCATCGTAAACGCTACCGAATCGCTGGGCGTCGTCGTCTTTTCGTCCTCGATAAAATCGCCCAAGTGACTGTCTTCTTCTTCGCCGATCGGCGTTTCGAGCGAAACGGGATCTTGCGCGATCTTCTGGATCTCGCGCACGCGGTCTTCCGT
>JAFTSO010000047.1 GCA_017467265.1 Clostridia bacterium | reverse complement strand
GTTGGAGTTGGAGCGTTTGATGAACGCGGCTGGTCCTACGGGCGGTACGTTGTTGCGTCCTTCCGATAACGAACATCCGAAAGTAATCACGTTTATTCAATGCGTAGGCTCTCGTGATTCCAGCGGTTGCGGCAAGCCTTATTGCTCGAAGATCTGCTGTATGTATACGGCGAAGCACGCAATGCTCATTCGTGAAAAATATCCCGATACCGAAGTTCACGTATTCTATATCGACGTTCGTACGCCCGGTAAGAATTACGACGAATTCTACCGCCGCGCGGTGGAACAGTACGGAGTGGACTATATCAAGGGTATGGTCGGCAAAGTGTATAACGAAAACGGTAAGTTGATGGTGCAGGGTTCTAACCTCATCGACAACGAACAAATTACGATTGCATCCGATCTCGTCGTTCTCGCAACGGCGATCGAACCCGAGCCTTCGGTTAGAAAGGTGGCTACGTTGCTCACGGCGAGCATCGATACCAACAACTTCCTCACCGAATCCCACGCGAAGCTTCGTCCGGTAGAAAGTCCTACGGCGGGCGTATATCTCGCAGGCGTATGCCAAGGCCCGAAAGATATTCCTGAAACGGTATCGCAAGCTTCCGCTTGCGCGGCGAAAGTAATCGGCTTGCTCGTAAAAGATAAACTCAAGACCAATCCTTGCGTAGCGACGCCCGATGAAATGATGTGTAACGGATGTAGCCAATGCGCGAACGTATGCGCGTACGGCGCGATCACGTATCTCGATAAGGAATTCCGTCTCGGCGGCGGTAAGACGGAAACCCGTCGCGTAGCGTCGGTCAATCCTGCAGTATGTCAAGGTTGCGGCGCGTGTACGGTAACTTGTCCGTCGGGAGCGATGGATCTGAAAGGATTCAGCTCGAAACAGATTATGTCGGAGGTAGAAGCGATATGCAAGAAGTAACTACGGAAAAGAAAGAATTTACGCCGAATATCGTAGCGTTCTGCTGTAACTGGTGTTCGTACGCCGGCGCGGATCTTGCAGGCTCCAGCCGTCTGACGTATCCGGCGAACGTAAAGATCATTCGCGTACCTTGTTCCTGTCGTGTAAATCCCACGTTCATTTTGAAGGCGTTCCAACAGGGCGCGGACGGCGTAATCCTTTGCGGTTGCCATCCCGGGGATTGTCACTACGTTACGGGTAACTATTACACGAGAAGAAGAATGGCGCTCCTGTTCAATTTCCTGGATTATATGGGGATTGAAAAAGAGCGTACCCGCGTAGAGTGGGTATCCGCGGCAGAGGGCGCGCGTTTCTCCGCCGTGATGAACGATTTCGTGGAAACGGTAACGAAACTTGGCGAAAATAAACGCCTTACCGACTTGAGAGTAAAGGAGGGCGAGTAAGATGAAAGACGTAGAATTGAAAATGATAGAGCGCGCGAAAGCGCTGTTGGAAAGCGGTGAAGTTGCTCGTGTAGTCGGCTGGAAGAAAGGGGATTTTTGTTTCGATCCCTCCCCTGCGGTTTTTGAAACGGTAGAGGAATTGAAAGATTTCGTTTACGATTATTTCTGCGGCGCAAACCTTTCCAAATACTTGATCCAAGTCAGCAAGAAAGAAGGTAAAACGGCTGTATTTTTGAAGCCTTGCGATACGTACAGCTTTAATCAGCTCGTAAAAGAATACCGTATCAAGCGTGAAAACGTGTACGTGATCGCGGTAGAGTGCCTTGGAAAACTCGATATCGAAAAAATTAAAGGAAACGGAATCGTCGGCGTGACGGGTGTGGAAGTCGTAGGCAAGGACGTAAACGTTACGTCTGCTTACGGAAATGCGACGTTGTATAAACCCGACGTCGTGCTTACGAAATGCGCTACTTGTACGAAAACGCACGTAGCGAAAGACGAGGAGATCATTCTGCACGAGCGTGAAGCCAAAGACGTAAACCGTTTTGAAGAAGTGGAGAAATTGGAAGCGATGACCGCAGACGAACGTTTCGCGTTCTGGCGTGAGCAATTATCCAAGTGTATCCGCTGTAACGCGTGCCGTAACGTATGTCCCGCTTGTTCGTGCTTGAAATGCGTATTTGACAATCCCGCTTCGGGGATTGCGGCGAAAGCGAACGACGATCAATTTGAGGAACAGTTGTTCCACGTGATCCGCGCGTTCCACGTATCGGGCAGATGTACGGATTGCGGCGAATGTTCGAGGGTATGTCCTCAAAACATTCCTCTGCACCTTCTCAATCGAAAATTCATCAAAGATATCGACGGCTTGTACGGCGAGTATCAAGCCGGCGAAGAATCCGAAGGCAAAACGCCGCTCACTTCGTTTACCGAAGGGGATTCGGAAGTCAACGACGTGGTTTACGGGGAGGCGAAATAATGTTGAAGATTGCAAAAGAAAGATTGAACGAGCTGTACGCAAAGATCAATGAAACGATGGGTTTGTTTATTCCCGTGAAAAAAGCGGGCGAAGTGAATTACGCCGTTTGGAGCGAAGGAAAAGAAGTGTCCCTTGAAACGTTGAAAACGGTAAAATCCCCCAAGAATATCTTCTTCCCGCAAACGGAAAATATGATGAAGTTTAAAACGGACGGTAAAAACATCGAGGTAATCGACGTACGTCAGGCGCTCGCGGAAAAAACGGACGAAAAGCCCTTTGTGGCGTTCGGAGTGAAGGCTTGTGATTATAAGGCGATCGAAGTGCTCGATAAAGTATTCCTTGCCGATCCCGTAGACACCTATTATCAAATCAGAAGAGAAGCGACGACGATCGTAACGTTGGCTTGCTCCCGTCCAGAAGAAAGCTGTTTTTGCGGCGTATTCGGAATCGATGCGGCGGCTCCGCAGGGCGACGTAACGACTTGGCTTGACGACAACTATCTGTATTGGCGGGCGAACACCGAAAAGGGCGAGAGCTTGACCGAGCTTGTCAAAGAGCTTTTTGAAAACGGCGGAGAAGCGGAAGTCGAAGCGCAGCAGGCGGCAACCAAAGCGGTTTTGGAAAGCTTGCCTTTTGCGGCGTTGGATTTGAGTCGTTTCAAACCCGAAAACCTGAACGAATTATTCGACGATCCCGCTTGGGAGTCGTTGAGCGAAGCGTGCCTGGGTTGCGGAACGTGTACGTTCGTATGCCCGACTTGTCAATGTTTCGACATTCGCGATTTCAAGACGAACGAAGGCGTAATCCGCTACCGCTGCTGGGACTCCTGTATGTATTCGGATTTCACGCTGATGGCGCACGGTAACTCCCGTACGACGCAAATGCAAAGATATCGTCAAAGATTTATGCATAAAC
This sequence comes from Clostridia bacterium, assembly GCA_017467265.1. Taxonomy (GTDB): domain Bacteria; phylum Bacillota; class Clostridia; order Christensenellales; family Borkfalkiaceae; genus Scatosoma. Next base: position 35,106 of record JAFTSO010000047.1, on the reverse strand, counting down.
TCGTATATTATCCCTCGCAGAACGATGGATTGTATTCGTGTGTCGGTTGCGGACGTTGCGTGAACAAGTGTCCTCAACGTCTGAACATCGTCAAAGTAATCAAAACGCTGGGAGGAAACGCAAATGATTGAAGAAAATCTCATTCCGAAAGTAGGCGTCATTACGGACATTCGTAAAGATACGCCCGACGTAAAAACTTTCCGCGTGGTAGGAACGGACGGCAAAAAGCTGTTCCAACATATGCCCGGGCAATGCGCGATGGTATCCGTGCCCGGCGTCGGCGAGTGTATGTTCTCCATCACTTCTTCGCCTACGAACGAAGAATATATGGAATTTTCCATTAAAAAATGCGGTTGTGTAACCGAAGTGATTCACGCTATGGAAGTCGGTCAGCAGATCACTGTTCGCGGTCCGTACGGCAAGAACTTCCCCGTGGAAGAGGATTTTAAAGGCAAAGATTTGCTCTTTATTGCCGGCGGTATCGGTCTTGCGCCTTTGCGCAGCGTAATCAACTACGTTCGTCATTACCGTGAAAATTACGGCAAAGTCGTCATCGTGTACGGTGCGAGAAGTAAAGACGATCTCGTGGACATTGAAGAGATCCAAACGGAGTGGGTAAACGAACCGAACACGGAAGTTTATCTCACGATCGACCGTCCTCAAGAAGGTTGGGGCGGACACGTTGGATTCGTACCTGCCTATGTCAAAGAGTTGGGGTTAGACCCTTCGATGACGGCGGTTTTGTGCGGACCTCCCATTATGATCAAGTTTACGCTGGCGGGGCTTTTAGAGCTCGGCTTTGAAAAATCCCGCGTATATACGACATTGGAACTCCGTATGAAATGCGGTATCGGCAAATGCGGAAGATGCAACGTAGGCGATAAGTTCGTATGTAAAGACGGTCCCGTGTTCCGTATGACGGAGCTCGACGAATTGCCCGACGAGTATTAAGGAGAGAAAACTATGGAAAAAATGGTAAACGTATTTCTTTTCGGTAAACGCTATCAAGTTCCGGAAAGTTTAACGATTATGAAAGCGATGGAGTACGCAGGATATCAGCTCGTCCGCGGTTGCGGATGCAGAAACGGTTTCTGCGGCGCTTGTTCGACCATTTACCGTATCAAAGGTCAACAAGAACTCAAAACCTGTCTTGCTTGTCAACAGCAAGTAGAAGAGGGCATGTACGTAGCGACGTTGCCGTTCTTCCCCTTGGTTAAGCAAGTGTACGACATCAATCAAGTCAAACCCACGCAGCAAATTATGATGCAGCTGTATCCCGAAATTTATTCGTGTATTGGCTGTAATGCTTGTACGAAGAGCTGCACGCAGGAACTCAACGTTATGCAGTATATCGCGTACGCACAGCGCGGCGAATACGAAAAAGCAGCGGAAGAGAGCTTTGACTGCGTAATGTGCGGCGTATGTTCGTCTCGTTGCCCGGCAGGCATTTCGCATCCGCAGGTTGCGTTGCTTACCAGACGTTTGACGGGTAAATATCTCGCACCCAAGAGCGAACACTTGATCAACCGTGTTGCGGAGATCGACGCAGGGGATTGCAAAGCGGCACTCGAATCGATTATGAACACGCCGCTGGAAGAACAGAAAAACCTGTACAATCACAGAGAAATCGAGAAATAAGGAGAAGGCGCTATGTATCATTACACGCAAGAACAACTTGAATCTATGAAAAAAGTAGAGGCAACGCGCGCTTCTCGTATTGAAAAGCTCCACGCGCGTATGACGGCGGAAGAAAAGGACGCCGTTTTGGCACAGTTCCACCCCGACTATATCACGTCTGCCTATGAAGAACTGAAAGTGGGCAAAAACAAGGGCGGCAAAGTATTGCACGAACTCGCTGCACTCTTGCAGGGGCATTCCCGTATCAAGGATATGAAAATCGACCTTTCGAAGATCGATTACGACGTGGACGTGTTGGTAATCGGCGGTGGCGGCGCAGGCTCGTCCGCGGCGATTGAAGCGCACGAACGCGGCGCAAAGGTTATGATCGCTACAAAGCTCCGCTTGGGCGATGCAAACACGGCGATGGCAGAGGGCGGTATTCAGGCTGCTGACAAACCCAACGACAGTCCTGCTACGCACTATCTCGACGCGCTCGGCGGCGGTCACTTTATGAACAAGCCCGAACTTTTATATAAGCTTGTAAACGAAGCGCCCGAGGCGATTTTGTGGCTGAACAATCTCGGCGTTATGTTCGACAAAGAAGAAGACGGCACGATGGTCACCACGCACGGCGGCGGTACGTCCAGAAAGCGTATGCACGCTTGCCGCGACTATTCGGGTTCGGAAATCATGAGAACGCTCCGCGACGAAGTGTTCAACCGCGGTATCACGGTGGTAGATTTCACGGCGGCGATCGAACTTATCAAAGACACCGACGGCAAGATTGCAGGCGCGGTGTTGATGAATATGGAAACGAAAGAAATTTTGATTGCAAGAGCGAAGACGGTCGTTATCGCGACGGGCGGCGCAGGCAGATTGCATTATCAGGGTTTCCCTACGTCCAACCACTACGGTGCGACGGCAGACGGCTTGGTGCTTGCTTACAGAGCAGGCGCAAAATTGCTCTATCCCGAAACGTTGCAGTATCACCCTACGGGTGCGGCAGAGCCCACGCAGATCTACGGTGCGCTCGTAACCGAAAAGGTGCGTTCACTGGGCGCACAGCTCGTCAACAAGGACGGTGAAGCGTTCGTATATTCGCTGGAAACGCGCGATGTTACCGCATCTTCCATTATTCGTGAATGTAAGCAAAACGGCAACGGGATCAAGACGACGGACGGCGAAGGCGTATGGCTGGACACGCCGCTTATCGATATTTTGAACGGTGAGGGCACGATTGAAAAACGTATTCCTGCAATGCTGAGAATGTTTGGTAAATACGGTATCGATATTCGTAAAGAACCCATTTTGATTTATCCCACGCTTCATTACCAGAACGGCGGTATCGACATCGGCGCAAACGGTATGACGTGCATTGAAAACTTGTACGTAGCAGGCGAAGCGGTTGGCGGTATCCACGGTACGAACAGACTTATGGGTAACTCCTTGCTCGACATTATCGTATTCGGTAGAAACGCAGGTCAGCAGGCTGGTGAAAAGTACAAGAGCGTAGAGCTCAAAGAGTTGACGCTCGATCACGTACAGGCGTTCGAGAAAGAACTTGCCGACGCAGGTATCTCGTCGGATACGCAATCGCCCAAGCTCCTGCCCGATTATAGAAGACAGGCGAACTAAAAAAAGAGGGAAATGTGATGAAATAGGCACGGACAAAACGCACGGGGTAGTACGCTTTGTGCGTTTTTGTCCGCAAAAATAAGGAGATTTATTGTGGAATATTTATATCAAGTATTAAATTCCTTGCTCACGCCGTTGTTTATTGTCTTTGTCGTTTGCGCACTGGGGTATTTGGTCGGCGCAATTAAGATCAAAGGTATTTCACTTGGTTCGGCAGGGGTATTGCTGGTGGCTATTTTGGTTGGTGTCCTGTTCTCGTACGTCCCCGATATTAAGCTCGGAGAAAAAACGATCGAGCTTTGGGGTGCGTCGGACGAGAGTGTTTTGAGTACGATTTCGAACATCGGTACGGTGTTGTTCGTGACGGCAGTCGGTCTGATTGCAGGCCCGAAATTCTTCCGTTCGTTCAACAAGAGTATGATGTCGTACGTATTTATGGGCGCGGTAATCGTTGCACTCGGCATAGGCATTACCGTTTTCCTTTCGTGGATTGATAAAGATATGAGCGTTGCTATGGGTACGGGTTTGCTCTCGGGTTCGCTTACGTCCACGCCCGCGTTTGGCGCGGCAAAGGAATCCGCAGGCTTGGCAGCAGGCGAAGTGACCGCAGGCTACGGCATCGGCTATTTGTACGGCGTACTCGGCGTAGTCCTCTTCGTGCAAATTATGCCCAAAATTTTGAAAGTGGATATAGCGAAGGAAAGAGAACATTTCGTCGCGGCGAATACGATCCAAATTAAAGACGACGGCAAAAAGAGATTTGCTTTGGAAGAATTCGGTTTCTTCCCGTTCTTTATCACGATTGCGCTCGGCCTTTTGATCGGCTGTGTAAAAGTGCCCATTGGCGGCGGCAACTATTTCAGTTTCGGCTCGTCTGGCGGTACGTTGATCGCAGGGCTTATCGTAGGACATTTCGGACACTTCGGCAAGATTGATATGAAGGTATCCAAGAAAACGCTCAATTTCTTCCGTGAGCTCGGTTTAGTATTGTTCTTGGTGGGGGCAGGTATCCCTGGCGGCGTACGTTTCGTATCGTCGTTCGACTGGATTTATATCGTTTACGGTATCATTATGGCGACCGTACCGATGATCGTTGGATTCTTGCTCGGCAAATTCGTGTTCAAGCTTTCGATATTTAACAACCTCGGCTCGATTACGGGCGGTATGACCAGCACGCCTGCGCTTGGCTCGCTGATCAGCGTAGCAGGTACGGACGACGTATCGTCGGCATACGCGGCAACGTACCCGTTTGCACTCGTGCTTATCGTAGTATCGTGCAACCTGCTCGTGTTGTTGCCTTTCTAAAAGAGAGATGAAAAGGTCGGTGAAAACGCCGACCTTTTTTCATCAAAAAATCACTTTCAAACGTTTGACAAATTCTGTCAAAACTGTTATACTAAAAATACAAACAGAGGGAGTAGCAAACGCGAAAGCGGTGGCATGTCAACAATCTCGACGCGAAAAATGCGTCTGGCTGCCTTCATTGCAAGACTCGTCATCGGCGACCGTCGTGCGAGAAAACCCGTTTTGATAGGTATTTTTCAAGTGCGGCAATCTCCGTACTTGTTTTTTTTATTTCGCGAAGTATTATTCGCGTGGCAATATGGAATAAATATATATAGATAGGAGCAAAAATGAAGTATTATTGCGAAGACAAACAGGCTGTTTTGCAGGAGCTCAACACGTCCGAGAAGACGGGTTTGAGCGGCGCACAGGCGAACGAACGCTTGTTGCAAAACGGCAAAAACAAGCTGGTAGCGGCAAAGAAAAAATCGGTAATTCGCCGGTTTTTAGAACAGCTCGCCGATCCTATGATCATCATTTTGATCGTAGCGGCGGTGATCAGCGGCGTACTCGCCGTCCGTGAAGGGGAAGGGTACGTGGATGTGATCATCATCGGCGCGGTGGTACTCATCAACGCGATTTTGGGCGTTGTGCAGGAGAGTAAAGCGGAAAAGGCGATCGAGGCGCTGCAAGAGATGTCCGCCGCCCACTCTAAGGTATTCCGTGACGGTAGGATTCAGGTTGTCCCCACCGAAGATCTCGTGGTGGGAGATATCATCATTTTAGAGGCAGGCGACGCTGTGCCTGCCGACGGCAGAATTTTGGAAAGCGCCAGCTTAAAGATCGAAGAGGCTGCGCTCACGGGCGAATCTGTGCCCGTGGATAAGGTTTCCACAGCGATTCCCGTCGGTAATTCGGGCAGAGACGTTCCGCTTGGCGATCGTAAAAATATGGTCTATATGGGCGGTACGGTGGTGTACGGCCGCGGTATTGCCGTTGTCACAGCAACGGGTATGGATACCGAAATGGGTAAAATCGCAGGCGCGTTGGCACAGGCAAAGGAAGGCAAGACGCCTTTACAGAGAAAGCTGGCACAGCTTTCCAAAGTGCTCACTTGGCTTGTTTTGGGTGTGTGCGGCGTAGTATTCGCCGTGAACATTTTGCGCGCAGGCAAAATCAATTTAGACGTTGGTATCGAATCGTTTATGGTAGCGGTATCTCTCGCGGTGGCGGCGATCCCTGAAGGGTTGGCTACGGTCGTGACCGTCGTGCTGTCGATCGGCGTGACGAATATGTCCAAACGCAACGCGATTATTCGTAAGCTGACGGCGGTAGAAACGCTCGGTTGCGCGCAGATTATTTGCTCGGATAAGACGGGTACGCTCACGCAGAACAAAATGACAGTTGTCGATTTCTTTGGTGAGGACGAGAACGCGATTGCACGCGGTATGGCGCTTTGCAGCGACGCGTCTATCGACGAGGACGGCACGGTGACGGGTGAGCCGACGGAAACGGCGCTCGCCGTTTGGGCGGATAAGCTGGGTATGAAGAACCCTACGTTGAAGGCGGCATATCCTCGTATCGGCGAAGCTCCGTTCGATTCTAATCGTAAGATGATGTCCACGGTGCATAACACGGGCGCATCGCTCGTGCAGTACACCAAGGGTGCGCCCGACGTGGTTATCGATCGCTGTACGCATTATATTTTGAATGGCAAAGCAGTACCGATGACGGCGGAATACAAGGCGCAGATTTTGTCTGCAAACAAAGCGATGGCAGATAAAGCGTTGCGTGTTTTGGCGTGTGCAGAGCGCGTTTGGAAGGACGCTCCCACAGAATTCTCGCCCGAGAACTTGGAAGAAAATCTTTGCTTTACGGGGCTTTGCGGTATGATTGACCCCGTTCGTCCCGAGGTTAAGGTGGCGATTGAACAATGCCGCGAGGCAGGCGTTCGCCCGATTATGATCACGGGCGACCATATCGATACGGCGATAGCAATTGCCAAAGAACTGGGGATTTTGGGCGAAGGCGTTCACGCTGTTTCGGGGGCACAGCTCGACGAAATGGACGACGAAACGTTCGAAAAAGAATTCCGTAATATCAGTGTGTACGCACGCGTACAGCCTGAACACAAAACGCGTATTGTCAACGCTTGGCGTGGAGCAGGGTACGTGACCGCGATGACGGGGGACGGCGTCAACGACGCGCCTTCTATCAAGGCGGCAGACATCGGCGTCGGTATGGGTATTACGGGTACGGATGTGACCAAAAACGTTGCGGATATGGTGCTCACCGACGACAACTTTGCAACGATCGTCGGCGCGGTAGAAGAAGGCAGACGTATCTACGATAATATCCGTAAGGCAATTCAGTTCTTGCTCGCGTCGAATATGAGTGAAGTAATCGGTGTTTTCGTGGCTACGCTCTGTGGTTTTACTCTGCTCGAACCCGTGCATTTGCTTTGGATCAACTTGATCACGGATACGTTCCCTGCGTTGGCGCTCGGCGTGGAAAAGGCAGAGCCGAACGTAATGAAACGCAAACCACGCGATCCAAAATCGGGCATATTCGCAGACGGTTTAGGTATAGACGTGCTCTATCAGGGTATTTTGCTGGCAGCATTGACGCTCGGCTCGTATTTCCTTGGCAGATACGTGCTCGCACCCGACGGCTCGAACGCGGCGGCGCACGGAATTACGATGGCGTTCTTAACCCTTTCGCTCGCGGAAATTTTCCACAGCTTGAATATGCGTTCGCAACGGGACAGTCTGTTCACGTTAAAACGTCAGAACGTTGTGCTCTGGCTTGCGGCGGCAGGGGCGTTCTTACTCACGACGGCGGTGTGCGAAATTACCTTCTTGGCAAAGGCGTTTGGCTTTGAACACGTAGGCTTTGTCGAATATGCTGTAGCGGTGGGTATGGGCTTGCTTATAATCCCTGTTGTAGAGCTCGTTAAATGCGTGCAAAGAGCGTGCAAAAACAAAAAAAGGTGATACCCGTATCGAAACGAACGAAAAAAGGAGAAAATTAGGCTTTTAACAAAAAAAACGTGAAAATTTGTAAAAAAATTGCAAAAAAAGCCGTTTTTTAGCTAAAAATTTTTCTCCAAACCCTTGACCGACGGCGTTTGATGTGTTATAATTATACCAACAAACAAAAGAAAGTCCGTAAAAACTCAATCAACGGACACCCGTCCCCGTTCCTTTGGAGGAGTAAGGATGGGCAAAATTAAAAAAGAGGTGGAGACATGGCTGACAACAACGTAACTGGAAAAGATTTGACGATGGAATCTTTGGCAAAAGAGATTCGCTATGCTTATAAGCAGAATCAGAGTATTTACACGCAGCTGTCGGCTAGAATCGACGCGCTTGAAAAAGAGCTTGCAGAGCTCAAAAAGAACGGGGTAGCTTGTGCAGCTCCTTGCGAAGAACCTTGCGAATGCGCGGCAGAAGAAGTAGCTGCTACGGAAACGCCCGCAGAAGAAACGGTCACCCGTTATAAGAAGAGCTTCGTTGCGAAATTGAAACAGAGCGACGTCAAACTCAAAGTATATTACAGCGACATCAAGAACGCTTTCGATTCGTACAAGAGAGTAAACTCGACGGTTAGTTTGCAGGGCGACAGATTCAACTTTGGCCGCGACACGATCGCAAAGATGACGGTTGTTGGTAAGACGTTGAAATTGTACTTGGCACTCGACGTAAACGATCCCGAACTTAAAGAAACGGTATATCACCAGAAATTCGCAGGCGATCAGAAAGCATACGAAGCTACGCCTTTCCTTATCAAGGTTAAGAGCGAAATCGGTGCAAAGAAAGCTGTTCGTTTGGTAGATTATCTCGCGTCGAAGTTGGAAGCGGTAAAAGAAAAAGATTTCGCGCCTGTTGATTACGTGGCAGAATACGCGTACGAAACGGACGAAGAATTGATCGAAAAAGGTCTTATCAAGGTTACCCAGGGTAAGAAGATCAGCCTGAAATTCTAAGGGCTAAAACAAAAGATACATACGAATAAACGATGGAGAGCTGATAATTTCATATTTTCGGCTCTCTATTTTATGAACGGAAAAAATCCGTTAAGGAGAATATTTTAGTAAGGTGAAGGAAAAAAAGGAAACAAAAAGCACGCGTGGGGAAAAGACAAGCCCCGCCAAAAAGTCACGCACGAAAGATAAAAGTCCGATGGGTACGGCATTTGACGGCGTTTTTGTTCAGCAGTCGATCGCGCCTACGGCGACAAAGCGAAAGGGGCGTGGCGTGGACAAGCCGCAACCGATAGCAAACACGGCAAAGACGGAAAAACCGAAAAAGAAAATAACGCCGCCCAGAGAATCAAACAAAGATTTCGCGGTGGAAACCCCAAAAAAGCAAAAACGCAAGGCAGAACACAGCGCTGCGGATACGGTGTATACGCAACCCGTCAAACAGGTGGCAAAGCAAACGAAAGGTAAAAAATTTCGTCCCGTAAAGATCGTCTTTTTAGGGGGCGTAGGCGAGATCGGAAAGAATATGACGGCGATCGAATACGGGAACGATATTCTCGTGATCGACGCAGGGCTGACGTTCCCCAACGGCGAAGATATGCCGGGGGTGGATTCTGTTGTGCCTGACGTGGCGTACTTAGCGCAGAATAAAGACAAAATCCGCGCGGTCTTGCTCACGCACGGTCACGAAGATCATATCGGCGGTATTCCGTACCTAATGAAAGAGATCAACGAAAATACACCGATCTACGGTACAAAGCTAACGTTGATGCTCACGGATAACAAACTGCAAGAACACAGCGTCAAAAATGCGGTACAACGTGTGGTGCAGGCAGGCGATCGTGTTAAACTTGGTGCTTTTGAAGTTGAGTTTATTAACGTCAATCACTCGATTTCGGGTGCGTGCGCACTCGCGCTTCGCACGCCCAACGGATTGATTTATCACAGCGGCGATTTTAAGATCGACTTAACGCCTGTTGCAGGCGAACCGATCGATCTCAAACGCATCGCAGAGCTGGGGAAAGAGGGCGTATTGCTGTATATGAGCGAATCGACGAATATCGAACGCGTGGGCTATACGATGAGCGAAACGGTCGTGGGGACGACGCTCGATCATCTGTTTTCTGAAAACACCAACAGCCGTTTGAATATCGCGACGTTCGCATCCAACTTGCACAGATTACAGCAGATCATCGATTTGGCGGTGAAATATCGCAGGAAGGTGGCGTTGTCGGGGCGGAGTATGTTTAAGGTGGTAGAGGCAGCCGTTAAAATCGGCGAACTTCTGATCCCCGAAGGCGTTTTGATCGATATTGAAAAAGCAAAAAATCTGTTCGACGGAGAACTCTTGATCGTATCCACTGGTTCGCAGGGCGAACCGATGAGCGCGCTCACCCGCATGGCGTCGGGAGAATTTAACAAAGTGACGATCGGCACGAACGACACGATTATTATTTCGGCAAATCCGATTCCCGGCAACGAAAAAATGATTTATCGCGTTATCAACAATCTGTACAAAAAGGGCGCGAGAGTCGTTTACGAGAGCTTGGAAAAAATCCACGTATCGGGGCACGCCTGTCAGGAAGAACACAAGATTTTGCATACGTTATTACAGCCGAAGTTCTTTATTCCCGTGCACGGCGAATACCGTCATCTGAAACGGCACGCGCAGCTCGCCGAAAACTTGGGGATGCCCGAACGGAATATTTTGATCACGGAGATCGGGAACTGTGTAGAACTGACCGCAAACGAAATGAAATTCGGGGAGAACGTGCAGGCAGGCACGCGGCTGATCGACGGCGAAGGCGTAGAAGATTACGGTACGAGCGAAGTAATGAAGGACAGATTAAAAATGTCTGCGGACGGTGTGTTTACGGTGGCGCTTGCCGCCGCAGGCAACTACGTGATTAATGATCCCGTCGTAGAGGCGCACGGTTGCGTGTTCACGGGCAAAGAGATGGAGTGGGAGCTCCGTGCAGTGGTACAACGCGCCGTGGAAAATTACGATTACGGAGCAGGCAACAAGGAAGAACTTTGCAACTATATCCGTAAACAACTGCGTAATTATTTTTACAAAAAGACGAGACAAGCGCCACTGATCGTGGTGTCCGTGCTCGACGTATAAGAAAAGGAAAACGAGATGGAATATACGGCGTCTTTGGTGCAACTGAATATTGACGAGAGGATTTCCGCTCGACGCAAAGACGCTTTGTCGCGCGGAATCCCCGTGGCGGACGACGAAACGCTGCAATTTTTATTGCTTACGCTCGCTGCGGTAAAACCCACGCGCATTTTAGAGATCGGCACGGCGGTCGGGCTCTCGACGGTGGCAATGCTTTACGAGTGTCAAAACGCTCGTGTCACGACGATGGAGCTGGAAGAAGAACGCTATCTCGAAGCCAAGCAAAACTTTGCGGATTTTGACGTTTCCGATCGTGTGACGGCACATCTTGGCGACGCAGGGGAAATCCTTGCGATGATGGACGGGGGGTTTGATTTTGTGTTTTTGGACGGACCGAAAGCGCAGTATGAAAAATACTTGTTCGACTTAAAACGGTTGATGAAGAAAGGCGCGGTGCTGTTCGCGGACGACGTATTGCTGTATGGTTGGGTGAGTGGCGAAGAGCCGACACCGCAAAAACGGCACTCGATTGTGGATAAAATTCGTTCGTATTTGGATACGGTGACAAAGGACAGGGATTTTATCACGTCCGTGCTGAACGTGGGGGACGGCGTTGCGTTGTCTGTGTATCGCGGCGAACAAGAAAGCTAACGAAAGAGGTTGAAAGATGAAGGCAGAGCTTTTAGCGCCTGCGGGTAGCTATGCAAAAATGCGTACGGCGTTGCACTTTGGCGCAGACGCGGTTTACGTCGGAGGGAAACAGTTTTCGCTCCGTGCGTTCGCGGACAATTTTTCCGTGGACGAACTGCGCGAGGCGACGGCTTATGCGCACGCAATCGGTAAAAAAATATACCTAACGGCGAACGTCTTTGCGCGGAACGCCGATTTTTGCGTTTTAGAAAGCTATTTCAAAACATTGGAAGACGTGGGCGTGGACGCCGTGATTGTCAGCGATCCAGGGGTGGTATATGTGGTGAAACACGCTGCGCCGAGTTTGGCAATACACCTTTCCACGCAGGCGAACACGACGAATAAATACGCCGTGAAATTTTGGTGGGAGCAGGGCGTATCGCGGGTGATTTTGGCGCGTGAACTCTCGATCAAAGAGATTGCAGAGATTCACGAATTTGTGCCCGAAATAGAGCTGGAAACGTTCGTGCACGGCGCGATGTGTATTTCGTACAGCGGTAGATGTCTGTTGTCTGATTATTTAGACGGACGTTCGTCCAACCGCGGGGCTTGTGTGCAGTCCTGCCGATGGCGGTACGAAGTGCGCGCGCTCAACGCCACCAACGGGCACTCGGAGTGGCTACCTATGGAAGAGGACGAACGCGGTACGTACATTTTTAATAGCAAAGATTTGAATATGCTCGCTTATTTGCAAGAGTTAGAACGCGCAGGCGTATGCTCGTTCAAGATCGAAGGACGTATGAAGAGCGGCTATTATTTGGCGACGGTGATCAACGCTTACCGTCGCGCGATGGACGGGGAAGATTTGTCCGTGTCCGAGCGTGAGCTTTTGGCGGTGGCACATCGCGAATATACGCAAGCGTATATGTTGGGCGAGAACCACGAAACGGTCAATTATGAAGACAGTCAGAGTCGCGGCGACTATCTGTATATTGCCGACGTTCTGGGGACGGAGAACGGGTACGTAATGGCAGAAATGCGAAACCGTTTTCATCAAGGCGACGTATTAGAAGTGCTTTCGCCCGACGGGAATTTTGCAAAAACGTTCGTCGCGGACGAGATTTTGGATCGTGAAGGTGTAAGGACGGACGATGCGAAACGTGTGCAGGAGATTTACTTAATCAAATGCCCGTACGAATTGCACGCAGGCGATTATCTTCGCCGCAAGGTATAAAAAAGGAAGAAAACAGAGATGAAGAAAATACTTTTGATCGCCACGGGCGGTACGATTGCGTCGCACTCTGGTGCGCAAGGGTTAATCCCTGAGATCGCAGCAGAAGGCTTATTGAAATGCGTGCCTGAAATTTTTGAGTTTTGTCAACCGAGCGCGATACAGATTTACAATATTGACAGCACGAACGTCACCCCTGATCATTGGGTACGGCTCGCCACGACAATCCGCGATCATTACGACGATTACGACGGGTTCGTCGTTTGCCACGGCACGGACACGATGTCGTACACGGCGGCAATGACGTCGTATATGGTACAGCACTCGCCAAAGCCCATCGTGTTTACAGGCTCGCAGCAGCCGATCGATAAGGAAGACACGGACGGACGTATCAATCTCCGCGACAGCTTCTTGTATGCGGCATCTGATAACGCTGCCGACGTTGTAATCGTTTTCCAAGGCAAAGTCATCGCGGGCACGAAAGCGAAAAAGATCCGCACGAAGAGCTTTAACGCGTTTACGAGCGTGGATTTTCCGAACCTTGCCGTGATCCGCGACGGGCGCATTATTCAGTATATTACGACGCCCAAGCAGGACAAGCCCGAATTTTATCTTACCTTGAACGAAAAAGTGGGGCTGTTGACGTTGACGCCGGGCGCGCGAAAGGAGATTTTGGACGCATATTTCCGCATTTACGACGCTGTGGTTTTGTCGGGCTATGGCACGGGCGGTATCCCCGAAGGGGATTATTACGGGTTTTACGAAACGATCGAGAGTTGGGAGCGGAAAGGCAAGACTTTGGTCGTCACTACGCAGGTGCAGCAGGAAGGCAGCGATATGAACGTGTATCGCGTGGGCAGGGGTTGGAAAAACCGTTTTGAACTGCTCGAAAGCTATTCGATGACCTACGAGAGCATTATCACGAAACTGATGTGGATTTTGGCGCAAGTGGAAGGCGACGACAAAGTGCGTGAGCTGTTCTATAAAACGGTAAACTACGACCTAATTGGATAAAGGATAGAGAATATGGAAAACAAACTGAAAACGTTTTCGGACGTGCAATACGTGCGCCCCGATTTTGACGGGTTAAAGGCTTTTTACGAAGAGCTGAACGCACGCGTTGCGGCGGCGAAATCGTTTGACGAAGTCAATCAATGTATTTTGGACGAAGAAGAATATTCTTCACATATCAACACGATGGCGACGGTGGTGGAGATTCGCCACACGGTTGATACATCCGACGAATTTTACGATAAAGAATCGGAATATATCCACCGCGCTTTGACCGAGTGTATGCCGTCTATGCAGGCGTTCAATTTAGCGTTGTTGGCTTCACCGTTTAAGGGGGAGATTGACAAGGCGTACGGCGAACAGTTTTTGAAGGCGGTCAAATTGGGGGCAGACAGTTTTTGCGAAGAAAACGTGCCGCTGATGCAGGAAGAGAACGAACTGACGAACCGTTATCAAAAATTGACGGCGGCGTGCAAAATATCCTTTGACGGCGGCGAGCACAATTTGTTTGGGATTTTGAAATATTTTTCCGATCCCGATCGCGAAGTTCGTAAAAAGGCAGCGCAGGCATACGCGGATTTCTTTGCGAAGAACGACAAAGAACTTGGGGAGATTTTCGACCGCTTGGTGAAAATCCGCGATCAAATGGGCAAGAATATGGGCTTTGCGAATTTTATTCCGCTTGGTTATATGCAGCAGGGACGTATGGACTACGACGAAAAGGACGTGGCGGCGTTCCGCGCGCAGGTTTTGGAAGAAATCGTGCCTTTCTGCGAAAAACTGTACAAAGCGCAGGCAAAGCGTATCGGCGTGGACAAAATCCGTTTTTACGACGAGCAGCTCATCTTTTTGGGCGGCAACGCCGTCCCCATCGGCGATAGCAAATATCTCGTGGCGCAGGCGCAAAAAATGTACCGCGATATGAGCGAAACCACGGGCGAATTTATCGATTTTATGATCGAGCACGAGCTAATGGATTTGGAGAACAAGCCGAACAAAGCGGCGACGGGGTATATGACTGCGCTCAACGATTACAAAGCGCCCTTCGTCTATTCGTGCTTTAACGGTACGACGGGGGACGTGGACGTACTCACGCACGAAATGGGGCACGCTTTTGCAGGGTATATGGCGATGCGGCACCAGCCTTTGCAGGCACTCTGGAGCGAACCTACCGACATCGCAGAGATCCACTCTATGTCGATGGAACAGTTTGCCTATCCGTACGCGGAGTTGTTTTTTGGCGACAAAGCGGAGCAATATCGTTTCCAGCATTTGCAAGAGGCGATCACGTTCGTGCCCTTTGGGGTGGCGGTGGACGAATTCCAGCATATCGTTTACGAGAATCCCGATATGACACCCGACGAGCGTACGGCGGCGTGGAGTGCGCTCGAAAAGAAATATATGCCTTGGCGCGATTACGGTGACGAGAACGAATTTTTCTCGCGCGGCGGCTGGTGGTATCATAAATTGCACATTTATCACTACCCGTTCTATTATATCAATTACACGCTGACGACGATGGGCGCAATGGAATTCAAGAAAAAGCTGGCGACGGACAAAGCCGCGTGTTGGCGCGATTATTTGACTCTGTGCAAAATCGGCGGCTCGTTAGGGTATAAGGACGCTTTGCAGGCGGCAAATTTGGCAATTCCCTTTGAGAAAGGTGGCGTAAAACGCGCCGTATCGTATGCAATAGATATTTTAAGTAAACAAATCGAGGAGTAAATTATGAGAAAATCGCAGTTGAAAAAATATGCAAAGCTCATTGTTAAGATGGGCTTGAACGTAAAGAAAGGGCAGACTGTATTCGTAGCGGCTGGGCTTGATCAGCCCGAATTTGTGACGATGGTCGTCGAACAATGTTATCTCGCTGGCGCGAGCGAAGTGTACGTGGAGTGGAGTCACCAACCCGTATCCAAACTCAACGCGCAGTATAGAACTCTGGAATCGTTATCCACGCTTTCCCCTTGGGAACTGGCGAAATGGGAATTTAAGGCGAACAATTATTCTTGCCGTTTGTTCATCGAATCGTCCGATCCCGACGGTATGAACGGCGTTGATCAGGCGAAAATGGCAAAGGCACGTCAGGCGACGTATCCGCAGATCAAGCCCTTCCGTCAGAAGATGGAAAATAGACATCAATGGTGTATTGCGGCTGTCCCCGGCAAAGCGTGGGCGAAAAAGGTATTCCCTGATATGTCCGAGAGCAAAGCGGTAGAGGCGATGTGGCAGGCAATTTTACAGGCGGCGCGCGCGGATGGGAAGAACCCCGTGCAGACGTGGAAGGAACACAATTCCGATCTTCGCGCACGTTGCGATTATCTCAATGCTTTGGGTTTAAAGTATTTGGAATACAAGAGCGCGAACGGCACGGATCTCACCGTAGAGCTTCTGCCCGACGGCGTGTTCACGGGCGGAATTGAAAAGACGCTCAAAGGCAGAGCTTTCAACCCGAATATCCCCACGGAAGAAGTGTTCACGTCTCCCAAGGCAGGCGCGGTGGAAGGGATCGTGTATTCGACGAAACCGCTCTCGTATATGGGCGAGCTGATCGACAATTTCTCGCTCCGTTTTGAAAACGGCAAAGTCGTGGAAGTAAAGGCAGAGAAAGGGGAAGAATTGCTTCAAAAAATGGTGACGATGGACGAAGGCGCGGGGAAACTGGGCGAGTGCGCTCTGATCCCGTACACATCCCCGATCAATCGTTCGGGCGTGCTCTTTTATAACACCCTTTTCGACGAGAACGCTTGCTGTCATTTTGCGGTAGGACACGGCTTTAACGAGTGTTTGAAAGGCTTTGAAAAGCTGACGGACGAAGAGATCAAGGCGCGCGGTATCAACGACAGTATGATCCACGTCGATTTTATGATTGGTTCGGCGGATATGTCCATTGTCGGGATTAAGGCGAACGGCGAACGCGTGCAGATTTTCGAAAATGGCGTTTGGGCGTTTTAATCGTCAAATTTTGCGGTATATATAAAAAAACAAGATATAAAATACAAAGAAGGTATTACCTATGACGAAGATAGATATTTTTTCGGGCTTTTTGGGCGCAGGCAAAACGACGTTGATTAAAAAGCTGATCAAGGAAGCCTACGCAGGCGAACAGGTTGTTTTGATAGAGAACGAATTTGGCGAAATCGGCATCGACGGCGGTTTTTTGCAGGACGCAGGAATTAATATTACCGAAATGAATTCGGGTTGTATTTGCTGTTCGCTGGTGGGGGATTTTTCCAAAGCGTTGCAGCAGGTGGCGGCGCAATATGCTCCCGACCGTATCGTGATCGAGCCGTCGGGCGTAGGAAAACTCAGCGACGTGATCAAAGCGGTGAAAAACGCAAATATTGACGGCACGCTCAACGCGTTCTGTACGGTAGTTGATGCGGCGAAATGCAAAATGTACTTGCGAAACTTCGGCGAATTTTTCGGCGATCAGGTGGAAAATGCCAGCTGCATTATCCTTTCGCATACGGACAAAGTCTCCGCGGATAAGCTCGCGGCGGCGGTTGCGCTGTTGAAAGAGAAAAACGCCACGGCGACGGTTGTCACGGCGGCGTGGGATACCTTGGACGGTAAGGCGATTTTGGCGGCGATGGAACAGAAAGACAGTTTGCAAGCGGAGCTTGCACGGCTTTCCGAAGAAGTGGAGCATCATCACGATCACCACGAACATCATCACAATCACGAAGAGTGCGGCGATCCCGATTGCTGCTGTCATCATCACCATCACGACCACAATGATCACGGGTGCTGTGAACACGAACATCATCACGAACATCATCACGATCATCACCACGATCACGAAGAGTGCGATGATCCTAACTGCTGCTGTCATCATCACGAACACGATCGTCACGGTCACGGGCATCACCATCACGCGGACGACGTGTTTACGAGTTGGGGCAAGGAAACGACGAGAATTTACACAAAAGACGAGCTTACGGCGGCGCTGGAAGAAATTCAGCACGAACACGAATACGGCACGGTGCTCCGCGCGAAAGGTATCGTGGCAGGGGAAAACGGTTGGCTGCATTTTGATTACGTACCGGGCGAAATCGACGTTCGCGACGGCGTAGCAGGGGTGACGGGTCGGCTTTGTGTGATCGGTTGCGGTCTGCACGAACACGCTTTGGAATTACTGTTTAAGATTTAACGAAGAAGGAAAAGATTATGAAACAAAAACTCCCCGTAGAAACGCCCGTCTATCTCTTTTTGGGCTTTTTGGAATCGGGCAAAACGAAATTTATTCAGGAAACGTTAGAAGATCCCCGTTTTTCGTCGGGGGAAAAGACGCTGTTGCTCGTGATGGAAGAAGGCGAAGAAGAATACGAAACGATCAAATTTGCAACGCCCGAGAGCGTTGATCTTGTCGTGATCGAAGACAAAGAGCAGATGACGGAAGAATATCTCACGCAGCTGCAAATCGAACACGGAGCAGAACGCGTCGTCGTCGAATATAATGGTATGTGGCTGTTGGAAGATTTCTTTGCGGCAATGCCCGAAGGCTGGATGATCAATCAAATGATGACCTTCTTCGACGCGCAAACGGTGTTGGGGTACAACGCGAATATGCGCCAGCTCGTATTCGACAAAATCCAAAATACGCAGCTTGTCGTGTTCAATCGCTACGCGGAGAGTATGGATAAGATGGCTTTGCACAAACTGGTGCGTGGGATTTCGCGCCGCTGTGACATTGTCTATGAACGCGTGGACGGCAAAGCGGATTTTGACGATATCGAAGACCCGTTGCCTTTTGACGTGAACGCGCCGATTATCGCGATCGAAGACAAGGATTACGCGTTTTTCTATCGCGATCTGACGGAAAATCTGGAAGAATATATCGGCAAAACGGTAAAATTCCGCGGCATTGTCGCGACGGACAAACGGCTCTCGCCGCAGGACGTCGTGGTGGGCAGACACGTAATGACCTGCTGCGTGGACGATATTCAGTATTGCGGCGTAGCCTGCGAATTGCCCGAGGTAATGGGCTTGCAAACGCGCGACTGGATCAGCGTGACGGCAAAGGTAGAATTCAAAAAACATCGTATTTATAAAGGGAAAGGTCCTGTTCTGGTTGCCGAAAAGGTGATCGTATGCGATCCGCCCGAAGAGCAACTGGCGACCTTTTATTAAATTTTGATAATAGGAGAGAAAAGTATGAGAATATGTGTATTTGGCGCAGCGTCTTCCGCAATCGACGAAGAGTTTAAGAACAAAGTGGAAGAGCTGGGCAAGGTAATGGCGGAGCGCGGACACTCGTTAGTGTTCGGCGGCGGCGCGAACGGCTTGATGGGTGCGGTGGCGGACGGCGTGCACGGCGCAGGCGGACATATTTTGGGGGTTATCCCGAAATTCTTCGATGACGAAGACGTGGAAGAAGTGTTCCCGTTCTGCACCGAATTGATAGAACCTGATACAATGCGCCAACGTAAACAAATTATGGAAGATAACGCAGACGCGTTTATCATCGTTCCCGGCGGTATCGGCACGTTCGAAGAATTTTTCGAAATTTTGACGTTGAAACAGCTTTGCCGCCACGAAAAACCGATCGCGGTGTACAATCTGCAAGGATATTATAACGAGATCCAAACGGTAATGCGTCAAGCGGTGAATAAGGGCTTTGTGCGCGAAGATTGCTTGGGCTTGTACGAAGTGACGGACGATCTGGACGAATTGCTCTCGTACGTCGAAAATCCCGAGAAAGTGCACAAGACGGTAAAACAACTCAAAGACGGTTAAGAAAAATGCGCCTATCCTAAACGGTACGGCGCGTTTTACTTTAGAGCGAACGCTTGACAACGGGACGATGTTGTGATAGAATTTTATACGAAAGAAAAAAGCCAAACAAGGAGAAAAATTATGGCGACGATTTGTTTGAACGGGGCTTGGGAATTGTACGGATATTCGGTGGGCACTTCGCCCGTTTTTCCGTGTGACGTGACGGGGGAGCATATTCCTGCGGCTGTGCCCGGCAACGTGGAAATCGATTTGATGAACGCAGGCAAGCTGCCGAATATTTATCAGGGCGATCACGTGGAAAAAACGCGCGAATTCGAGCTGCACGACTGGTGGTACGTAAAAGAATTTTCGCTGTCGGAAATCCCTGAAAATACCGATAACGTGTTCGTATTCGACGGCGTGGATACGTATGCCGAATATTATCTCAACGGTGAAAAACTCGGGGAGAGCGACAATATGTTTATCGCGCACGAATTTGCGGTGGACGGCGTTTTGAAAACGGGCAAAAACCGTTTGGCGGTGCATATCCGCTCCGCAATCAAGGCAGCGGAAGGGGATAAGGTATCGCCGAGTATGGTAGCGGACTGGCAATGCTTTGAAAATCTCCGCACGAGAAAACCGTCGCACGCATACGGCTGGGATATTTTTCCGCGCGACGTATCGGCTGGGATTTGGCGCAGCGTACGTCTGGAATTCCGTCCCAAAATCCGCATTGAAAACTTGTATTTTTCCACGGTGTTTGCTAAGACGGATCTTGCAGGCACGTGTTTCCATTACGAATTAAAACTCCCTGCGACGATGTATGGCAAATGCAAAATCGTGTTCTCGGGACAATGTGAAGACCGTGCGTTTTCGTTTACCTATCCCGTCACGTATAAGGCGGCAACGAAATTCCCATATATCGAAAAACCGCTCCTTTGGTGGCCGAACGGTATGGGTAAACCTAACCTTTATGACGTGACGGTGTCGCTGTATACAGATAGCGGCGAGCTGCTCGACGAGCGCAAAACGAAATGGGGGATTCGTCACGTCGTTTTGGAACGGGGCGATTTCTTGGACGATAACGCAGGTTTCCGTTTTACCATCAACGGCGAATTTGTGCTTTGCAAGGGTGCAAACTGGGTGCCTTTGGACGTTTTGCACGCAAAGGACGAAGAAAAATACGAAGAGTGCGTGTTGAATTACGTGGAAAACCACTCGAATATGGTGCGCGTATGGGGCGGCGGCGTATATGAAAACGAACGATTTTTCGAGCTGTGCGATCGCCACGGTATTATGGTTTGGCAGGATTTTATGCTGGCGTGCCACGCCTATCCGCAGGACGAAGAATTTTGCAAAAAGCTGTACGCGGAGGCGGAGAGCGTCATCAAGCGTATTCGCAATCATCCCTCGCTCGTGCTCTATTGCGGCAGCAACGAAACGGACTGGATCTATTTCTGTACAGGACAAGACCCCAACGACGACGTTTTAACGCGCAAAGTCTTACCGCAGGCAATCCGTGACAACGACCCGTACCGTATCTATTATCCCACTTCGCCGTTGTTTACCAAAGAATACGTAAAACAGCGCGGCGGCAAATTTTTGATCGATCTGGACGAAATAGAACAGTCGCGTACGACGCTCCCCGAAGAGCATTACTGGTGGCATCGCGACGATTACGAAACGTATGCAAAGATGCACCACCGTTTTGTTGGCGAAATCGGATACAGCGGTTGTATCGCACGGGCGAGCTTGGAAGAGTGCCTTGGCAAAGACGCTTTGCAAAAGGAAAAATTCTTTGAAAAGGAAACGTGGAAACTGCACGATTATTCGACGGACGGGGATATTTTGCACGCGTCTAAATATTATTTCGGGTTCGTACCCGACGACGTGGACGATTTTATTCTGTCGTCGCAGATTTTGCAGGCGGAAGCGTACAAATTCCTGATTGAGCAGACGAGAATTAAAAAACCGTATATGACGGGTATATTGCTGTGGAATATGCGCGACGGTTGGCCCGCGTACAACTCCGCACTCGTCGATTATTACGGACGGAAAAAGCTCTCGCACTACTACGTACGGCAGGCGCAGCAGCCCTTGACGATGATTATGGACGAAGGTTTGAACGCGTACGTTTGCAATGACAGCTTGCAGGCGTTTAGCGGCAAGTATAAAATTTATGACGAAAAGAATATTCTGCTCAAAGAAGGCACGTTTGAATTGCAGCCGAATGTGAACGCAAACGTGGGTACGTTTACCGAGCTGCAAGACGTAAAATATCTCGTTTTGGCGGTGGAGGTGAACGGTGAAACGTATTACAACCATTTCATCAACGAAAAGCGCGCGCACGATTTTGTGGGATATAAGAATTTCCTGCGCTCGTATAACGGTATTTTACAGGCGAAAGACGTAAAAATATAGGCAGATATAAGCAAAACGGAAAAAGCAAAAAAACAAAAGGCGCGCCTTGGCGGTGCGTCTTTTGAACGAAACGGAGATAAAGTTATGAAGATTATTACAATCAGTCGCGAGTTTGGTTCGGGCGGCAGAGAGATCGGTAAACGGCTCGCCGACGAACTCGGTTTTGATTATTACGATAGCGAAATTATTTCCGCTGTGGCGAAAAAGAGCGGCTTGAACGCCGATTACGTGACGATGCACTTATCCGATCACGGCTGGCAAAACGTGCCGATCACGTTTCGCGGCACGATCGGCTCGACGGCGTATATTCAGTCGAGCAAAATCGAGCTGTTGTTGGCGCAAAAACGCGTGATCGAAGAGATTGCGGCGCTGGGCAAGGATTTCGTGATCGTAGGGCGGAACGCGGACGTGATTTTGCAAGGATACAATCCGTTCAATATCTTCGTCTGTGCGAACGAAGAGAGCAAGCTGCGCCGTTGTAAGGAGCGCGCGCCCGAAGGGGAAATACTCACTGACAAGCAGCTACGCAGAAAAATGAAAAGTATCGATAAAACGCGTGCGAAAACGCGTGTTTTGATGACGGGAACGTCGTGGGGAGAGCGCGGCTCGTACCACTTGACCGTCAATACGGGTGGCTGGGAGATTAAACGATTAGTTCCTGTGATTGCACAGTTCGCGGGGCTTTGGTTTGGGGGGCAGGCATGATACAGCTGTCCGATCATTTCACGTATAAAAAACTACTCACGTTTACGTTGCCGTCGATTGCAATGATGATTTTTACGTCCATCTACGGCGTGGTGGACGGTTTCTTTGTGTCCAACTTCGCAGGGGATATTCCCTTTAAGGCGGTCAATCTCATTATGCCCTTTTTGATGATTATGTCGACAGTCGGATTTATATTCGGCACGGGTGGCACGGCGATTGTGTCCAACACGCTCGGCGAAGGCGATCCCGAAAAAGCGAACGTTTATTTTTCGTTGTTTACGTACGTGACATTTGTGCTGGGTGTTTTGTTCGCCGTGGCAGGGATCATCTTTTTACGCCCGATTGCAAAGCTGCTGGGTGCAGAAGGGGAGATCTTGAAAAACTGTGTGCTTTACGGACGGATTATTTTGATCGCCTTGCCCTTTTTGGTGCTGCAATATCTTTTTCAGAGCTTTTTTGTCGCAGCGGAAAAGCCGCGTTTAGGCTTAGCCGTCATCATCGCGGCAGGGGTGACGAATATGGCGCTGGACGCGCTGCTCGTGATTTTATTGCCGAAAGAATATAAGTTAGCTGGTGCGGCGATTGCTACGGCGGTCAGTCAATTCGTAGGCGGCGTAATTCCGCTCGTGTATTTTTTCAGAAAAAACAAAAGCATTTTACGACTGGGCAAAACAAAATTTGACGGTAGAGCCATTTTGAAGGCTTGCACAAACGGTTCGTCTGAGTTTATGAGCAACGTTGCGATGAGCATCGTGGGTATGTTGTACAATCTGCAATTACTCAAATATGCAGGCGAGAACGGAGTAGCGGCGTACGGCGTAATGATGTACGTGAGTATGATTTTTGCGGCGGCGTTTATCGGGTATTCAATGGGCACGGCGCCCGTGATCGGTTATCACAACGGCGCAGGCAATCACACGGAGCTAAAAGGTATCTTGAAAAAGAGCCTAATCATCTTATTGATCGGAGGATTGCTGATGTTCGGCGCGGCAGAGCTCCTCGCGATTCCGCTCGCGAAAATTTTCGTCAGCTACGATCAGGGCTTGACGGATATGACGGTGCACGGTTTTCGCATATTCTCGGTGGCGTTCCCGTTTATGGGATTTGCTATTTTTGGCTCGGGATTTTTCACCGCGCTTAACGACGGCTTGACGTCGGCGCTTATCTCTTTTTTGCGAACGCTCGTTTTCCAGATTGCGGCGGTAATCCTCTTGCCGCTCGTGTGGGAGCTTGACGGGATTTGGATTTCCGTTGTCGTAGCGGAAGTGACGGCGGTCGCATTTACGGCAATCTTTATGCTTGCAAAACGTAAAAAATATCATTATTAAAAAATGTGCACAATAAAAAATCACGCTCTCGGTCAATCAGGGAGCGTTTTTTTATGAAAAAATTTTTTCAAGCAAAAAACAAACAAATGTTCGCAAAATGCTTGCAATTTAAAAAAATATGTGTTATACTTGGTTATACCTATGGAAATCGAACTGACGCGCGACCAAGAAAACGCAAAAAATTTGATAGCGGAGTGGTATTTGCATACCGACAATCAGGTGTTTGTGTTGTCGGGTTATGCAGGCACAGGCAAGACGTTTTTGATCGATTATATCGTGCGAAGCGTTTTGCGATTGCGCGCAGGTGAAGAGGCGGTATTCGTTTCGCCGACGGGGAAAGCGGCGGCAAATCTCGTGCGGAACGGCACGGTGGCAGGGACGGTGCACAGCTTGATTTATACGCGTGACGAAGAAGATTTTGGTGTGGACGAAAACGGGGAAATTATTGAGCTGGACGAATTGCATTTTATCAAACGTCCAAAGATTGACGAACGGATTCGTCTGATCATCGTCGATGAAGCGTCGATGCTCAATGAAACGATTTTGAACGATCTGTTATCGTTCAACGTAAAATGTCTTTTTTGCGGTGACGGAGCACAACTGCCGCCCGTAAACGGCACGTGTTCGCTACTCATCAATCCGCACTACACAATGACGGAGATTGTGCGGCAGGCGGCGGACAACCCGATTATTCAGCTCGCCACGATGGCGAGAGAGGGGCGTAGGATTCCCTATGGGAATTACGGGGACAAGGTGTGTGTGATTGGCAGGAACGCCTTGAAAGGTGAAGAGCGCGAACGACTGTTTTTGAAAGCCGATCAGATTTTGTGCGGCAGAAACCGCACACGGAACGAGCTCAATGCGGAGATTCGTGGTTATTTGGGGATACATGAGAACGAAACGTTGCCCGTGGAAGGGGAAAAGCTTATTTGCACGCTGAACGACTGGGAGCAACCGCTTGATAAAGACGGGCGTTTCTTTCTCGTCAACGGGATTATCGGCAGGGCGGCGCACGTCAAAGAGCAGATGGACGATTTGGCGACAATGGAGTTCACCGCTGATTTTATGCAGAGTAAGATCGACGTGCCGTTCGATACGGGGATTTTCACAAAGGGGCGGTATTCTCACCGCTACGGGGCGCGAGCGATCACCCTGGCAGGGGGCGTCGTGGTCAGTGAAGATAATTACGAGTTGCTGCGAAAGGTGCGTACCGTCAAAGACGAGCCCATTTGCCGTTTCGAATTTGCATATGCAGTCACTTGTCATAAGGCGCAGGGTTCGGAATTTGATTTCGTGATCGTGTTCGACGAGAGTTGGGTGTTTGGCGATTCGCAGGATCGTTGGCTCTATACCGCAATCACGCGTGCGCGTGAAAAATTATTGATAATTCGTTGAAAAACCTTGACGGGATAGTAAGAATTTGTTATAATAGCAAAAAAATCACGCGAGGACGATATGGCGAAAGACTTGGAAAAATACCAACAGATCGAGCGGTCGATCATTACGACCTACCGCAAAACGATATGGTCGCCGTTTGTTTTGGCGGTGAAAAAATATGCGCTGATACAGGCAGGGGACAAGATTGCCGTCTGCATTTCGGGGGGCAAAGACAGTATGCTACTCGCGAAATTGATGCAGGAATTACAGCGGCACAGCGACGTTCCGTTCGAACTAATCTTTTTGGTGATGGATCCTGGCTATAACGAAGAAAATAGACGAAAGATCGAAGAAAACGCGTGCCTTTTACACGTACCGATTACAGTATTTGAGAGCGAAGTGTTCGCCGCGGCGGATGCTGCGAACGCAGAGTCGCCTTGTTATCTGTGCGCGCGGATGCGTCGCGGACATTTGTACGCAAAAGCCAAAGAGCTCCGCTGCAACAAAATCGCACTCGGCCATCACAAGAGCGATGTGATCGAAACGACGGTGATGGGTATGCTTTACGGGGCGCAGATCCAAGGTATGTTGCCGCGGATACAGAGCACGAATTTTGAGGGGATGGAGCTCATACGTCCGATGTACTGCATCTTGGAAAACGATATTTTGCGTTGGAAGGAATACAACGGGCTGGATTTTATCGCATGCGCCTGCAAGTTCACGCAGAATTTAACGGGGAGTGACGAGGACACGTTTTCCGCTCGGCGCAAGGTAAAGGCGTTGATTGCGGAATTAAAAAAGGAAAATCCGAACGTCGAGAATAATATTTTTCAGAGTATCCATAACGTACAGCTAGACACGCTTGTTGAATATAAAACGGACGGAGTAAAGCACAGTTTTTTAGAAAGATTTGACGGTGAGGCATAGAAACTTTTTTTCGCGCATACGATAAACTATGCAAGAAAATCTGAATGCAAAACATACGTTATCGATTGAACAAAGGAAATTTTTGAACGTGAGCGCGGTGGAGAGCGTGATCTCCTTTTCCGAAGTCAAAATTGTGCTGTCGCTTGTCGGCGGCGAACGGCTCAACATAATCGGGTCGGGTCTGAAAATCACAGGCTTTTCAAAATCAAGCGGAACGTTTGCCGCAGAAGGCATGTTGACGGGTGTGCAGTACGGCGGCAAGAATTTCGCAGCGAGAATATTCAAATAGATGCACACGGCTGGACAATTCGGCGTATTTTGCATTTGTATCGCCGTGGGTTTTATCGGGGGATTTTTGTGCGAACCTGTTGTGCTTTTACGCGCGACGTTTGGTTGTGGGAAAGGAAAGCACAGGGCGATAGGAATCCTGCTTGATCTGGTCTTTTTTGCGTGTTTTGCGCTGTTGTGCTCGTACGCAGCGTACGCCTTCCGCTTCCCGTCCCTACGATTTTATATGTGGATAGGTCACGGAATCGGTTGCATAATATATTTGAAAACTTTGCGAAGAATACTTGCATTTTTTCAAAAAGTATGCTATAATAAGGCAATCAAAGTGGCAAAAAAGGTCAAAACGAAGAAAAAACTCTCAAAAATGGGGGATAAGATATGACGCAAGATAAGATGAGAAGAATCATAACGGCGTGCACCGCAGCGGTGACGGCGTTGCTTGTGTTTTTGTTGACCTACGTCATTTATCAATGGATCACGATTGCAAGCCTGAATAAAAAGATCGATCAGACGCGTGCGGAAATAGCGCGCCAAGAACAGATTTTGGAAACGCAAAAGGGCACGCTCGAATATTGCAAGACCGAGGCTGGTCTGCAGCTTCTGTATCAGCAATTGATGGAATTAGAAGGTAAAAAATAAATGAAAAAATTTGCCGTGATTGACATCGGCTCGAATTCCGTTCGCCTCTTGTTCGTGGCGGACGGAAAAGTTTTATATAAGAGCCTAAATACCACAAGGCTGGGCGAAGGGCTGGCGAACTCTACCAGTCTGCTTTCCATTGCGATCGAGCGTACGGCGCAGGCGGTTGCCGATTTTTACGTCAAAGCCACCCAAGAAGGTGCGGAACAGGTCGTTGCCTTTGCGACGGCGGCTGTGCGTACGGCAGACAACCGTCAGGCGTTTTTGGATTGTGTAAAGGCAAAATGCGGCTTGGATATCGAGGTCGTTTCGGGGGAAGAAGAAGGGGAACTCGGTATGCTGGGCGCGCTGGGCGGTCGCGACGGCGCGGTGATTGACGTTGGCGGCGCGAGTACGGAGATTGCCGTTCGGACGAGCGGTAAGACCGTCTATAAAAAGAGCTTGAATATTGGCGTGGTGCGCTTAAAAGACGGATACGGCAGGAACGTAGCGGAAATCCGTGCGCGCGCGGAACGCGCGGCAAAAGAATACGGCGTAATCCCACCCGTAGATACGTTGTACGGGATCGGCGGTACGGCGACGACGCTCGCCGCGCAGTATTTGCAGTTAGATACATACGATTCGGACAAGGTGACGGGCACGGAAATCCCCGTTTCGGCATTAAAGGCGTTGGCAGACAAGCTCTCGGCGATGTCCGTGGAAGAAATTGCGGCGTTGCCGTGTATGCCCAAAGGCCGTGCGGACGTAATCACGGGCGGTGCGGTGCTCCTCGCCACGCTCTTAGAAGAGCTCGGTTTTACGTCGCTGACGGTCAGCGATCGGGATAATTTAGAAGGCTACGCGATCAAACGTGGTTTGATGGCATAAAAACAGTGAAGGAAAGACGGATATGAAAAGACGTATTGCGACAATATATGCCCTTTTGCAGACTCTGCTGTTGTTGGCAGGGTTGGCGTTCGCCTTTTTCTTTGCTTGGAAGGGCGGCACGGCTGATCTGGTGTGGTGCTTGGTCGGTATGGCGGCGTCCTTTGTTCTTGCGCCCGTTTTGCACGAATTTGGGCACGTTTTCGCCGCGTGGTCGGTGAAAATGGAATACGTGCTCGTGAAATTTTTCTGTTTTAAGAGCATACGTGTGCAGGGTAAGAAACAATGCCGCTTCGCATCGCCGTTTGCGGCGGACGAAACGCAGGTGATCCCCAAAGTGGGGGGCAATATGCAAAAGCGCGCCGCAAAATACGCTCTTGGTGGCGTGGCAGTCAGCGGCGTGGTCGTGGCGGCGTTGCTTGTTGCCGCAATTCATTGTACCTGCTTATGGACGACGCAGTTCGGGCTGTGGGGCGCGGTGCCCTATACGGCGTATCTATTTTTGCTCAACGTTATGCCCTTGGAATATGCCAGCGGTAAAACGGATATGCTCGTGTATCTGGGCATTAAAAAGGGTGCACCTGCGGAGCAAAATATGCTCGCCACGATGGAGATCCAAGGCAATCTGTACGCAGGAAAAACGTTTGCAGAGCTGGACGAAAAACTCTATTACGACGTACCACAGCTTGCGGAAGACGAGCCGCTTTTTGCCGTTATGCTCGATTTGCGCTATCGCTATCATTTGGAAAAAGGGGAGATGGAACGCGCGGCAGACTGCTTGAATAGGCTCGCGCTCGCACAGGAATATTTGCCGTATGAACAGGTGATGGACGTGGCGGTGGAGCTGACGTATATGCACGCAGCCAATGGCGATTTACAAAACGCGGAAGAGAGCGCAAAATTATGCAAAGGAGCTTTGCAGAAAGACACGGCGCGCGCAAAACGCGCTTTACTTGCCTATTCTCTTGCGATCGGCAAGACGGACGCTGCAGAGATTTTGAAAGAGCAGGCGCTCGATTGCGCTGTACGCGAATACCCGTTGGGCTTGGCAAAATCGGAAAAAATTCTGATAGAAAAGCTCTGCAACGAATAAAAAATAGGAAGAACGGGAAAACTTACGAGAAAACGGCTTACTTTGGTAAGACAAGGAAGAGAGAATATGCAAACAGGAAAGAAAGAACGAAGGGCAGGCGTATTGATGCCCGTATCGTCGCTGCCGTCCGATTGTGGGATCGGTACGCTTGGGGCAGGTGCGTACGCATTTATAGACTGGCTGCACGCAGCAGGTATGAAGATTTGGCAGGTGTTGCCGCTACTGCCCACGGGCTACGGTGACAGTCCCTATCAATCGTGCGCAGCCGACGCGCTCAATCCGTATTTTATCGATTTTGCAACGCTCGTGCAGGAAAGTTTATTGGATGAGAGCGATTATAAATCAGTCGATTGGTCGTACGACGAACGGCGTGTGGATTACGGCAAACAGTTTGAACACAAAATCGCGATTTTGCAAAAGGCTTTCGTGCGCTTTGATAAGAATTGCGTGTCCTGGAAAGCCTTTTTGTCAGAAAGCAAATACGCTGACTATGCGCTGTTTATGTCCTTGAAAACGAAGTTCTCCTATGCCCCGTGGACGGGCTGGGTAGAGCCGTACCGTAGCGCGGATCCGTTCGCTTTGACGTCGTACGCCGCCGAATATAAGGACGAAATCGAATTTTGGCAATTTACGCAATATATTTTCTTAAAGCAGTGGAACGCGTTAAAAGCATACGCGCACGAACGCGGTATTGCGATTATGGGCGATATGCCCATCTACGTTGCGGAAGACAGCGTGGAGATGTGGAAACACCGCCAAGAGTTGTTTATGGTGGATGGGGAAGGCAATCTTACTTTGCGCGCAGGCGTACCCCCCGACGCGTTCTCGGAAGACGGCCAGCTGTGGGGCAATCCTGTTTACGACTGGACAAAAATGCAAAAGGACGGCTACAAATGGTGGCGTGCGCGTATCGATTATGCGTTCACGCTGTTTGATATTGTTCGCATTGACCATTTCCGTGCATTCGATCGTTTTTGGGGAGTCCCTATGGACGCGGAAACGGCAAAGGACGGGGAGTGGCTGGACGGACCGAAGGCGGAGCTGTTCGAAGGACTGGGTAGCTACGGTATCGTAGCGGAAGATCTCGGCGTTTTGGATGACGGCGTGTATGCGCTGATGAAAACAACGGGGTATCCTGGGATGAAAGTGTTCGAGTTTGCGTTTAACGGTGATAAGGATAACGAATATCTGCCTACAAATTTTGTTGACGGCAACAGCGTTGCCTACACAGGCACGCACGATAACGAAACGCTGCGTTCGTTCTTGGAAAATATGGACGAGGGAACGAGAAAGGATTTTGAAACAGCGTTCGAAGAACAATGCTTGGCGCTGGACGTTCCCTATTTAACGGAAACGATAGAGGATGAGTGCCGTAGCATTATCGAATTGCTCTTTGCGTCCAAGGCGGACACCGTCATCGTACCGATGCACGACGTGTTGTGTTTAGGCGAAGAAGCACGACTCAATGCTCCGTCCACGGTCAGCAATCAAAATTGGACGTTCCGTTTCACGTGCAACGATTTTGGGCGCAGAAAAGCGGCGTGGCTGCAAGCACTCGCGCAGGCATACGATCGCTAATAGATAACAAAATAAACAAAATAGAATATATACAGCAAAAGCTCTCTCGTGGCAAGCGGGGGAGCTTTTTTTGTAAAAATGAGTAAAAATAGTAAAGAATAGATAAAAAACAGGCTTGAAAACACAGTTTTAGGTTGTTATACTACAAATATAAAGAACCCGAAAAAGTATATCGTCTTTGGAAAAAACGCTATTGACAATCCTTTTTTGTTTATTGTATAATTTTTTTACATACGAAGTGAGCTTGGCGGAATCAAGTAGCGGCGCACAGGCGACTTTGTCGGTAAATAAAAACGTAATCAGCGTGACGGGTACTGCGATTGAAACGGTGGACGTGATTGTATCTACGACGGTACGCGGTATTTACACCAGCGAAATTTTTACTATAAACGTTATTGGTGCGACGTTGAAAATTCAGTCGTTAAACGAGGCGTTTGTTCCTACGAACGGCGCATATTCGATGACGATATCGACCACGGATAAATTCGGCGAGATTGCCAACACGCAGAATTTGGCGTTTGTTGCGATGCGCGGCAGCGAAACGTTCGCGGAGGCAACGATTTCTTGGTCGATTGACGGAGATTCTGTGGTTTTGGATGGTAATACCATCGTAGGTAAAGCTAGGGGTATGACAACATTGACGGGTACAGTAACGGTTGATGGTGAAACGGCGACGGTGCTTTTGAATTGCAACGTGGTTGCGCCCGTAGTACATCTTACGCAAACGGAAGTTTTGGAAGTTGTAGACTTGGAACGTGTCAAGATCGAAGGTGAGATTGAAGGAAAGTTGCAATCGGTAGAGCTGCATGGACAAAGGATAGACAAACGATCCAAAGGTCAAGAAGTAGAATTGGACGCGACGAAATTGCCGAAAAAAAGTAGGTTGCTTGGAAAACAGCAGCTTTCCTTTATTACGGATATCGTCACGTACACGATGGACGTTGAGATCTATACAATGATTATCAACAGCGCAGAAGAGCTCGATCAGATGGCAACGGTTGCCAATACAGGTGAAACGGAACTTTCGTCGAAAACGAATAAGGTAGTGAATTCCGAGTATTACGATGGCTATTTCATTTTGGGGAACGATATTTCGTATAACAAAATGATCAAATCAATGACGGATACTGGTAAAGTGTTTTCGCTTCACGGGAATTGGCAAGATTATACGCGCGGTTTCTCGGGAATTTTCGACGGCTGCGGTTATAACATTGACGGTGTGACGGTCGGCGATAATGCAGGTGGTAAAAATGAGAGCGGCGGTATTTTCGGGTATCTCGCTGGCGGTATTGTTAGAAACGTATCGTTTACCAACGCGTCCATTTTAGCGAATAACGGATTTATCTGTGCTTTGGGTGAAGGGTTGGTGGAAAACGTCAGCATTTCGTACAAAGCGCTTGGCGGCGATAAAGCTACGTTGAACTTGGCAACGAATACGCCTAGAGTAATGGGATCGTTCTTCGCCTTCAAGTCGGGCGGCAAGGCGTCGGTACGCAACTGTTTGATTGATGCGTCGGGTGCAACGATTGCATTGGAGAGTGCGCTTTCCCCGTCGGGCGGTACAACGTATAATGTGCGTTTGGCTGGCTCTGCGCCGAGTATTGAAAACGTCGTTGTGATCACGGCAGATAAGATTGTGCGAGAGAATTCAAATGCGGATATTCTCTATAATTCGTATGAAGAAATTGCACAGGATGCAAAAGCGTTGAAAGATTTTGATGCGACGATTTGGACGAAAGTGAACGGAGTGCCTATGTTCGTGAAGCAAGCGGAAACGCTGGATACGAGCAAAGCGATCCATTTCATTAATACGGACGATACGTTGATGGCAGGATTTAGTATGCCGATTCAGGTCGATAATCCGTACGCAAAGATAGAAGTGGCAGAAGTGGAAGGCGTGACGTATAAAGATGCCGCGTTATTCGCGACGGAAGAAGCGTTCGGTAAAACGGTCACGATTACCGCTACCTCCTTGTTTAATCCTGATAACAAAACGGCGCATACGGTATATATCGATAGCTACGGCAAAGAAGTTGACGCGCCCGTGACGGAAGGTAAACCCGTTGTTTATAGCCAGTTGCCCGAATTGACGATTGGAGATAACAGCTGGATGGGCGAAGAAAACTACGTATATATCGGAAAAGAACGTATTGCAGAAGGTGCGGACAGTTTTGTTTTGGACACCTCGAAACTGCAATGGGGCAATAACGAGCTTACGATTGTTAGCATTAAGAACGGGGTTAGAGAACACTTCAAAATTACGGTCGAGTACACCTATAAAAAAGGCGACGTAAAGGACGCTGTGGTGGCGGTAGGCTCCTTCTTTGATTCGTATATCGGAAATACGCTAGTAGATAATGCAGATCTTGGCGACGTAGAAGTGGCAGAAGGATTCGAGCGGCTCACGCGCAGAGATTCTTCTAGCGGCTGGACGGGCAACGTGCTGGGCGAAGGGTATTATAACCGCTCGAATTTTGGTGTGTACACCGATTTGTTCTTTGCGATGAAGGTTGTAGGCGGTCAGTATTATTACTGTGGTAAGACGGTCTTGACGGAAGAGTGGATGTATTTCCATTTCACGCAAACGAGTAAAAATATTTGGGCGATGGAAATTACGCTCAACGGCGAACTGTTTGCTACGCAAACGGATATTGACGGCGATTTGAATAAAGGTGCTATAAACGCGCCCTTGAATTCGTTGGGATGCTTGCTCTACCGTACAGGTTGGAACGATGGGTTCTTGATTAGCCGAATTTCGGGAAGTACGGATACGGTTAGCATTTATTCGACGGAAGTGCTGGGTATTCAAAAGCCGAAGGAAGGCACGGTAGTTCTACAATCGGCATTGGAAGCAGGTACGAAATCCACAATGGCTGTGCCGGGTGGATACGACAACGTATATGAAACGACGCCGTTTAACAAAGGAGATATGTCCTCGGCGAACCTTAATGAGTTGGACTACGACAAATATAAATTTATGATGTCGATGACGTCGAATTTAACGATTCCCGAATTGAAGGATACGATGGATACGACTATGTATAAAAACGTCGTAGTACAGCAAGCCAACATCTTCTTCTTGGTAGAACTTACGAAGACAGAAACGGGTTGGAGCATCTTTATGGACATCACGCCGTCCTATCAGAAAGTAGACGGTACGGGCTGGACGCAGCCGTCGCCGCGCGGTTATACTTTTGAATCTACTGCGAACAATTTGTCCGAAATATTCGGTCAATGGAAAGGCTGGAACGGTTTGTATCTGTACGTGACGGAAGTACGTGGTTTTTAATCTACAATGCGCTTGATCGTGGGCGGCTGGCTCAAAAGCATCTGTCGCCCATCGATACTAGATTTGTCAATCATGGTATTTTTGCACGCACTAGCGCAAAAATATGACGGCACAAAATTGATTGCCATTTTGCAATAAAAGGTGATCTTGAATAGAAAAGGTAAGATTTTTTACAAGAAATGAGTAAAAATGGTAAAGAAAAGATAAAAAATAGGCTTGAAAACAAAATTTGGTGCTGTTATACTACAATAATAAAGAATTTAACAAAGGAAAAATCTTTGTTTAGTGGTTTGAGATTAATAAAAAAATTAAAATTGGAGGAAAACATATGAACAAAATGAAGAAAGCCTTATTGTTAGCTTTATCATTGGCGATGTCGGCAACGTTGTTTGCGGCTTGCGGCAAAGATAAGGGCAACGGCGGCAACACTTCCAGCAGCTCGGCAGCAGGCAGCGAAGTTTCTACGCCCGTAGAAAGCGAAAGCAGCGAAGAAAGCTCGTCTGAAGCAGAAAGCGAAAGCTCTTCTGAACCCGAAGTTGTGAAGTATTCGTTCACGAAGATCGACGGCGACCCCAGAGATCCCAACGCGACGATTACGACAGTGGAATTGGAAGCTGGCGCAACGCTCGATCTTACTGCCCCCGATCCCGTTGAAGGCAAGACGTTTAACGGCTAGGTAGACGGCACGGGTACGGTGTATAGCGGTACGATGCCCGAAGATCACCTGACGTTGTATGCGGATTGGACGATCACGCCGTACACGGTGACGATCAAGCAAGAAGGTCAAGCGGACAAAGTGCTGAAATTCGGTGTAGAAGACGACTACGACGATCTGGAAAACCCGATCATCGGTATTCAGTCGCTTACGTTCGTACTGGAAGGTGAACTTCCTGCAGACGAAGAAGAAACGACGTATTCGTACGAGGGTATTCCCGAAACGTGGGAATTGCAGAACTACGAAGTGACGATCGTAGCAACGACGAAGACGTACACGTTCACGAAGATCAACGGCAATCCCAGAGTGCCCGGTGCAGTGACGAGTGTAGAGCTGGAAGCAGGCGCAACGCTTGATTTGAGCGCACCCGCTCCCGTTGACGGCAAGGTATTCAACGGCTGGGTAGATGGCAATGGCGAAGCATACACGGGCACGACGATGCCGAAAGAAGCTGTGACGGTATATGCAGACTGGACGATCACGCCGTACACAGTCACGATCAAGATGGCCGGCGCAGAAGACAAGGTGTTGACGTTCGGTGTAGAATCGGACTATGACGATCTTACCAACCCGATCATCGGTATTGAAGAAATGCCGTTCGTAATCGAAGGTGAAATCCCTGCGGATACGAGAACGACGAAATACACGG
>JAFTSO010000046.1 GCA_017467265.1 Clostridia bacterium | reverse complement strand
GCGCGAATACCCGTCCGCTGCGTGCGCCGCGCCCTGTTCGTGCGCCGTCAATACGTGGTTGATCTTATCCTGGTATTCGTAAAGCGCGTCGTAAATATTGATGACCTGACCGCCGGGATACCCGAATACGTCGGTCACGCCCTGTTCAATCAAGGTTTGAATTAAAATCTGTGCGCCGTTTAATTTCATAATTTTCTCCTTAATAACTTTCCTATTCTCACAACATTTTGTTGATGGCGGTGACGAGTGCTCTTACCGACGAAGTCATAATGTCGGCGTGGATACCCGTGCCCCAGAACGATTTTCCGTCCGCCACTACGCATACGTACGATGCCGCAAGCGAAGTAGATTTTTCTTCCAAAGCGTGCTGTACATAGCTTTCCAAAACGTAATCCTTGCCCACAACTTTCTTAATTGCGTTGCTCACACAATCGAGCCGCCCGTTGCCTTCCACTTCCACCGCTTGCGTTTTGCCAAGGTATTCGATTTCGACTTTACCAACGACTTTATCTGCGCCCACCGTTTCGTAATCGGCGTTCTTCACGACCAGCTTATCCTGTACGTTGACAAAATCTCGCATAAAGATCTCGTACACTTCTTGGGGCGAAAGCTCCTTGTGCGCGTGATCGGAAATACTCTTGACGTGATACCCGAACGTTTCGCGCATCTTGGGCGGCAATACCAGCTTAAACTGCGTTTCAAGGATATACCCGATACCCCCCTTACCCGACTGGGAATTGATGCGGATAACGTCCGCCTCGTACACTCTGCCAACGTCGGCAGGGTCGATGGGGAGATAGGGTACGGTCCACGTGTCCGTGCATTTGTCCACGCGGTATTTCATACCTTTGGCGATCGCGTCTTGGTGCGATCCGCTAAACGCCGCGAATACGAGCGAGCCGCTGTACGGTTGCCGTTCGCTCACCTTCATACGCGTCACCCGTTCATACACCTGCGTAATAGACGGAAGATCGGAAAAATCGAGCTGCGGATCAACGCCCTGCGAATACATATTCAGCGCCAACGTGATAATATCGACGTTGCCCGTTCTCTCGCCGTTGCCAAACAGCGTACCTTCGATACGGTCGCCCCCTGCCAGCAAGCCCATTTCGCTGTCCGCCACCGCGCAGCCGCGGTCGTTGTGGGGGTGCAGGGAAATGACGACGTTCTCTCTGCCGTGCAAATTCTTGCACATATATTCCACTTGGCTCGCGTACACGTGCGGCATCGAGTTCTCCACCGTCACGGGCAAGTTGATGATCGCCTTATCCTCTGCCGTCGGCTGCCAAATATCCAGCACCGCGTTGCAGATCTCCGCCGCGAACTCGGGCTCCGTACCCGTAAAGCTCTCGGGAGAGTATTCCAGCCACACCTTGCCGTCCGCTTTGTCCTTGTAGTCCTTGCAAAGTTTCGCACCCTTGATCGCGATGTCGATGATTTCGCCCTTTTCGCGTTTGAACACCTGCTCGCGTTGCGCTTTCGACGTGGAGTTGTACAGGTGTACGATCGCCTTCTTCGCTCCCTTGATCGCCTCGAAAGTCTTGGCGATGATATGCTCGCGCGATTGCGTCAATACCTGTATCGTCACGTCGTCGGGGATCAAGTTTTCTTCGATGAGCTTGCGGCAGAATTCGTATTCCGTTTCGCTCGCCGCAGGGAACCCGATCTCGATTTCCTTAAACCCGACCTTGCAAAGGAGCTGGAAAAATTCTAATTTTTCGTCCAAGCTCATCGGGATAATGAGTGCCTGATTGCCGTCGCGAAGATCGACGCTGCACCACACGGGGGGCTTTTCGATGGCGGTCTTTTTCGTCCAGTCCATCGTCACGCCTTGGGGCGCAAAATATTGTTTTACGTACTTTTTACTGTTTTTCATATTCGTTATCCTGTTCTTTTTTAGCGGTTTGGGCGCAGAGCTCCACGCAACGGTAGGCGCGCCCTAAAAAAATTCGTCCCTTATCACAGCGCAAAAACGCCGCACGATAAGAGACGAAGAAACTCCGCGGTACCACTCCGATTGACAGCCGCCTGCGACTGTCCACTCACGCCCCAAAAAGGGCTAATCTCTATAACGGGAGATACCCGTCCGAATCTACTTGGCTATGCGCCGTTCTCTCGGCGGCTCGGGGAGGAGCTATATTCCGTAAGACGTATCGGCTCGCACCTGCCGCCGACTCTCTGTCAATCGCTCTTTACGGATTTCTATCCCGTCATTGCCTTTATATATAATGTATGTTTAATTATACCGATATTTTTATGTTTTGTCAACGAAAAAAACGTCGTTTTACTTGCTTTTTCAAGGATTTCAAAGGAATTTTAGACAATTTTTTCCTTTTTTCTTACAGCTTGTACACCCAGCCGTACGGATCGTCCCGTTTGCCCCATTGAATACCTGTCAAAACGTCGTACAGCTTTTGAGTGACTTCCTCGATCTTGCCGCCGCCGATCACGTATTCCTTGTCGCCAAACGCCAGCTTGCCGATCGGCGAAACGACCGCCGCCGTACCGCAGCCCCACGCCTCTTCCAACGCGCCCGATTGCAGCGCGTCCAACAGCTCGTCCACAGACAAAAGGCGTTCCGTCACGGTGTAGCCCATACCTTTCAACACTTCAATACAGCTCTTGCGCGTGATACCAGGCAAAATCGAACCCGTGAGCATCGGCGTAATAATTTCGCCGTTGATCTTGAACATAACGTTCATCGCGCCCACTTCTTCGATGTATTTACGCTCAACGCCGTCCAGCCAGAGCACCTGCGAATACCCTTTCTTCGCCGCGCGTTCACCTGCACGCGTGCTCGCCGCATAGTTGCCGCCGCACTTTGCGTACCCCGTGCCGCCGCGCACCGTTCGAACGTCTTCGTTCTCGATCATAATGCTGACGGGATTGATACCTTCTGCGTAATAGCTACCGCTCGGCGACGCAATCAGCATAAACGTCGCGTTGTGTACGGCGTGCACACCCAAAGCCTCGTCGTTCCCGAACAGGAACGGACGAAGATAGAGCGAAGTCCCGAACGATTTCGGCACCCACTTTTCTTCCAGCTTGACAAAGGTCGTGAGTAGCTCCAACATATCGTTTTCGTCCATTTCGGGCAAGCTCATACGCTCTGCCGAACGATTCATACGCTTGATATTTTCCATCGGGCGGAAGAGCTGCACGCCGCCGTCTTCGCGGCGGTACGCCTTCAAGCCTTCAAAGATTTCCGCACCGTAGTGGAGCACCGTGGACGCAGGGTGGAGCGAGATCCTGCCAAACGGCACGATTCGCGCGTCGTACCAGCCCTTTTCTTGCGACCAGTCCACGAGCAACATATGATCGGTAAATACTTTCCCGAACCCTAATTTTTCTTCCGGCGGCATCGTTTGGGGAGTCGTCGTTTTCGTGATTTCAATTTTCATAATAATCCCCTTCTGATTTATTCGTTTTTCGAATTATACGCACGCGCATAATTTATAATAATGATATTATGATAGCACAATCAAACGGTTAAGTCAACGATTTTTCCTACGGAAAACGGGAGTTTTTTAGGAAAATATATGTTTTCCTATAGGTGGTCCGTTTTTTTTGCATTACCTATTGACATTTAATTGATCCAATGATATAATGTCAACGACGAACAAATAATGTCCGTTATTAATGTTTTATAAGGAGATATAATTAGTATGAAAAAGAAGTTTTGTTTTTTTGTTGCTTTAGCAATTTTAGCATCTTTTAATACCCCTAGCTCTATGGTAGCAAAAGCCGCCGATGGCGAATATTATGGCATGTCTATCGATGAAAATAATAATATCGATTATATCACCTACGACGAATACCATGCCTACGATAATCTCTCGTTGAACAATGAAATGTATTTACCCGAAAATGTAATCATATCACAAATAAATAATAATCTTTTACCAGCAGCGATTATTGGGGATGACAATAGGACCCAAATTTCAGATTCCCAATATCAAATGTTTCCGTATAGTGCTATATGCATGGTAAAAGGTTATTTTGATACTGATGGAGATGGTATCGCCGATACTTTATATGCTGGAACGGGCGCAATTGTTGGTCCTAAAACTGTTTTAAGCTCACCTAGGCTAATATATCGATCGGAATATGGATGGGCAATAAAAACTGAAGTTCTACCAGCCACTTACAAAACATCCGAAGACATAACTGTGAATCCATATGGAATAATAGAAGATTTCACTAAATTAACTGTTGGAATGTATCATAACACAGGCGACCCCAACGATGCATGGGCCATATTAGATTTAGCCACTGATATCGGTAGCCAAACGGGATATTTCGGAACAAATTCAACTGATATTACCCTAAATAGCGAAATAAAACTTATAGGTTATTGCGGGGATTTTAATATGAACATAGCTCATACTCAAGGAATCGTTACCCACCTTGAAACATATAAATTCTACCATAATTGTGATACAGGATCAGGTTCCATGGGTTCTCCTTTATTGTTTGGAATGAATATGGTCGGTATACATCTTGGATCGATTGATACCAACAACAATTCGGCATGTAAAATATCTTCTTATATTGTAGGATGGATTAACGAAAGACTTTTAGAAAACTAGAAATATAATTTAAATTACATTATTTCGAAATTATTATTGGGAGGTATCAATATGAAAATTAAAAAAATATGCACTTGTATTGCGATTAACTTATTGGCTTTGATTGGTTTCGCAAATTTCCAGAACAATAATATAGCAGTTGCTGATGCAAACATAACTGACTATTATGCGACCACATTAAATCAAAATGGAGATATTGACTATGTCACGTATAGTGAATTATCTAAATTGGATATATCTGTTACAGACACATCAGCTTATATTCCCGAAGGTTCTATTGATGAAAGTAGTCTTTCGCAACAAGGTCATACTGTCAATCCCCGTCTTATTTTCGGAGACGATGAAAGATGTGTTTTAACAAACCCCACTTCCTATTCATTATTCCCTTATCGTGCAGTTTGCTATATTAAAGCATATGATACTAATTCGAGCAGTTGGCACTATGGAACTGGGGTGTTAGTAGGTCCATCCACGGTTCTAACGGCATGTCATGTTATATATAAGAAAGATAAAACATGGTATCAAAATTATGAGATTATCCCAGGTGCCTATTGCATAAACGGGTCTGTACAAAGCGCTTATCCTACAATATCATCTTTTAACAAATTAACAGTTGGAAATTATAGGGACACGGGAAATTTTAATGACGATTGGGCAATTCTTGACTTAAACTCTGATATTGGAAATACCGTTGGATATTTTGGAGTATCCTCAACAGCAATTTCAGTTGGAAGCAATGTTAGATTGTATGGTTATCATGACGATTTAGGCGGATGGTTGGCTTATGGTCCCGGTTCTGTTAAATCGCTTGAAGCCTATAAGTTTACCCACGATTGCGATGCTATAGCTGGCTCTAGCGGCGGTCCAGTTACCTTTGGAACAACAACAGTAGTTGGCATCCATAGCGGTGGTTTTGATGCTACGCAAGATACTGCTTGTAAAATATCTTCCTATATTGTAGGATGGATTAATGAACGATTACAGTAAGGAGGTAAAAAAATGAAACGGCACAAATTACTTCTCGTCTTTTTATCTATTTTTGCATTGACGGTCTCCACGGCTTCGTGTGCGGATAATAAAGAAACAACTGTCGATTTTTTTGAAAGAAATGTAATCAACCTTTATGAAAATGAATTTTACAGAATAGATGCAGACTGGTCGAATTATTCCCTCGAAGCTGAAAATACCGATGTAATCCGCGTCGACCAAGCCGCTCGCAAAATTTATGGTTTGCAAAAAGGAACGAGTAATTTGATCATAAAAGCCGAAAACGGTTCTTATGATGAGTGCACCGTAAACGTCATATCTAAAACACAAATACAGTCTATCGAAAATCTTTATTCCATCGACGAAAATGAAATGAATTTCATAACCCTTTACGTGGCTGAAAATGAAAACGGGATCGTTCGCTATTTATATGATTCTCACGAGTGCAATGAAAGCCAATTGTCTCCCGTTTTTTTGGAAACGCTTTTGTACACAAAAGAAGGGGTATGGAGTTGTGATACAAACTCCTACGAAATTATTTCTATGGTACAAAATACAAATGTTACCCCCAACGATTTAACCTATGGCGATATCATTATTTGCCATTATGATTATAAAGGAAGCGAAACGTATCTCGGATTATCACAAAGAAATGTCTATAATCTCTACTACACTGGATTAAAAAACACCGATTTGCCACTCTAATTCCCAAAACCTAACAATAAGCCCCCCGTTTTACTCCTGTAAACGGGGGGCTTTGGTGTAGCAGATTATGCTCAATCTTCCGCGACGTTGTTTTCCGCGTCTTCTTCAAATTCCAGCTCTTTGATGAACGTTTCGTTCTGTTCGTCATACGCCGAGAGCATAGGCTTTACGTCCTTGCCTTTCTTGCGGTCGAAGTAGTTCTTCGTGATCTTCGCCACCAAGAAACACATAAAGATCAGACCGATCAAGTTGGGCAGCGCCATCAAGCCGTTCGCCGTATCCGAAATCGCCCACATCAGCTCGCCCTTGCCGCCCTGCGTGGAGAGCCAAGCCGCCACGATGACCAAGACCACGTACAGGCATTTGAATACGAAACGGGAGATCTTTCTGCCCTTTGCGCCCGTCTTGCGGAAGAGGAAATCCACCGACTTTTCCCCGTAGTACGCCCACGCCAAAATGGTGGTGAACGCAAACAGCGGAATAATGATCGAATAGGTGACTTCACCGAATTTACCAAACGCCTCGCCGAACGCCATCATCGAAACGGTGGTGTCCGCATACGCACCCGAATACAGCACGCTCGTCATACCTTCCGTCGAGCCAAAGCTCACCAAAATCACCAACGCCGTCAACGTACAGATCACGAACGTATCAAAGAATACCTCGAAGATACCCCAAAGCCCCTGCTTTACCGGTTCACGCGCTTCCGACGCGCTGTGCGCGATAACGGACGAACCCAAGCCTGCTTCGTTGGAGAACACGCCGCGTGCCAGACCTTTTTGGATAACTTGCGCAAATTCATAGCTGATAAAGCCAACTGCCGCCGATTTGAAACTGAACGCGTGTTTGAAAATGAGCGCGAACGCCGTGCCGACCATCGTAATGTTCACACAGATAATCACGAGCGCCATCAAAATAAAGAGCAAAGACATAAACGGAATCAAAATGGACGCCGTTTTACCGATACTCTTGATGCCGCCAAGGATAACGAGCGCAAGCACGACCGCCACCACGATACCGACGATGAGCGCGATCCAAAGATTGACCTTTTCGCTGCTGCTACCCACGACCGCCTGCACCGATTCGGACATTTTCGTTGTTTGCACGCCGCTCATACCTACCGCGGCAAAGGTACAGAACACCGCCGCCGCTACACCGAGCACTTTACCGAATCCACGCAGGAACGAACCAAATCCGCCCTTGACGTTTCTGCCTATGCCCTCGGACAGATAGTATGCAGGACCGCCCGAAAATTCGCCGTCGCTTTCCTTTTTGCGGAAGAACATACCCAAAACGTTCTCGGCGTAGTTCGTCACCATACCAAAGAACGCGGATACCCACATCCACAGCACCGCACCGGGGCCGCCCGTCATAATCGCGGAGCTTACGCCCACGATATTCCCCGTGCCGACCGTACCCGAAATCGCCGTCGAGAACGCCTCGAACGGAGATACAGAGTTCTCTTTCTTCGAAAGGTGTTTGCCTTTCTTCTTCATACTTCTAAACGTATCGCCCAGCGTTTTGTCCACAGACGTACCGAATTTACGGATCTGTAAGAACTTCGTCAGGATCGTCAAAAGCAACCCCGTGCCCAAGATCAAAATGACCATCGGCAAACCCCAAACGATCTCGTTGAGCTTGGCGTTGCCCTTTTCAATACCGCCCACGAGCTTATCGGCGAAAGACGCCAAAGCCATCGCGTTCCACATAACATACCTCCTACCCTTTCGGGCTTTCCAAAAAATTTTTGACCGTCCTGTACGCAAACGCCTTTCGCTGCCACCGAAACAAAAAACACGGGGCAAACCGTCTGCTCCGTGTCCAAAAAATCAAAACTTTTCCCCTAAAAGATGGGGTACGTGTACGCATTGAAGGCAAAATGCCCCTTTGTCCTACGTATAAAATAAAAGCCTGACTCTGTCCTTTTGCCTGAGAGATTAGCGGCCGATTTTCGTCCGCCTTGCCCCTTCGGCACTCACGTCTAGCGCGAGCTTCTCCGGAGTGCTATCCGATTACAGTTCCCAATCTTGCGATCACCTGAGAGATTTACTCCTTCGGTTGAGCCATAGCTCATCTTCTGCAATCTTCACATAGCGTTTGCTTGGGTATTATCATAGCACAATCATTTTCCCATTGTCAACGGTTTGAACGTCCCCTTTCACAAAAATTTTATTTTTTTTCGCTTTTTTCCGATATTTTCCGTCCCCTTTCGTTGGCTTTTTCCGTTTTGTTATGGTATAATATATATAGTGTAAAAATCACACAGTCTTCTAGGGGGATATATGATCAAAAAAACATATTCGTTTACCAAAGACGGAAAACAAAACGACGTCTACACGCTGAAAAATAAAAACGGCGTCGAAGTGGATATTTTGACCTACGGCGCGCGCATTTTACGCGTTTTTGTACCCGATAGAAAGGGAAAATTTTCGGACGTAATCGTCGGCTGTAAAACACCCGAAGATTATTATGCGCCCAACCCCTGCTTTGGCGGCACGGTAGGCCGCTTTGCAAATCGAATCGGCGAAGCGAAATTCACGCTCGACGGCAACACGTATCTCTTGGAGCAAAACGACGGCAAAAACTGCCTTCACGGCGGTACGTCTGCCGCCTTTGCTACCCAAATTTGGTCTGCGGAAGTGATCAAAAACGCGCTGGTGCTTACCCATTTTTCCCCCGACGGGGCAGGCGGTTTCCCCGGGAATTTGACGTTGACGCTCACCGTCACTTTGTCCGACGAAAACGAACTGCGTTTGGACTATCAAGCGACGACGGACAAGGATACGGTGTGCAATTTCACCAACCACGCGTATTTCAATCTCGGCGGACAGGCAACGGTACTCGATCACGAATTGCAGATTTCCGCCAGCAAAATTACGGCGGTGGACGACGAGCTCATTCCCCACGGCGAATATATCGACCTGACGGGTACGCCGTATGATTTCCGCCAAGCAAAGCCCATCGGGCAGGATATTTTTGCTAACGAGCACATGCTCCGCAACGCAAACGGCTACGATTTCAACTACTGCCTTGACCGCGTTGGCAAGGGACTGGAACATTTCGGCTGCGTATATGACAAGGAAAGCGGACGGCGTATGGATTGCTACACCACGCTCCCTGCCGTACAACTCTATACGAGCTGTCAAATGGCGAACTTTACGGGCAGGGGCAAAAAACGCGACCCGTACGTCACCTATTGCGCCTTGTGCCTCGAAACGCAAGGATATCCCAACTCTCCCAACGTCCCCTCGTTCCCGTCCACAGTGTTAA
The DNA here is from genome assembly GCA_017467265.1 of Clostridia bacterium. Lineage (GTDB taxonomy): Bacteria > Bacillota > Clostridia > Christensenellales > Borkfalkiaceae > Scatosoma. Next base: position 9,059 of record JAFTSO010000046.1, on the reverse strand, counting down.
AAGCTGGGGATACGTACCGCGAAATCACCGCCTATCGGTTCTCGGTGAAATAACTTTATAAATATACAGTATTACGCACAAGACAAATACGGAGCGAAAAAATGTTAAGAGCACTCTTGAAAAAAATGTCTGAAGCCACCGTTTCGGTATTGCCCGTGACGGCGATTGTTCTATTGCTTTCCGCCACCCCCTTACTCGATTTGACGTTGACAGAGGGGGTTGTTTTCGCGTGCTCGGCGCTCGCGCTCATTATCGGTATGTCGCTGTTCAACCTCGGCGCAGACATCGCAATGACGCCTATGGGCGAGCAGATCGGCGCAGGCTTGTCCAAAACGGGCAAATTCAAAACGCTCCTTTTGATCTGTTTTGTGATGGGGCTGTTTATTACGATTGCCGAGCCCGATCTCTCCGTGCTCGCCGAGCAGGTGAGCTTTATCAAGCCCACCGTCTTAAAAGTGACGATCGGCGTGGGCGTAGGGTTATTCTTGGTGCTGGGCGTATTGAAAATCGTGTTCCGCACCAGCCTGTCGCAGATGCTGACGTTCTTCTATATGCTACTCTTTGCGCTGGTGTCGCTGGTGATCGTGGTGGGCGGCGGCGAAAAATTCCTGCCCCTTGCTTTCGATTCGGGCGGCGTGACCACAGGCCCGATCACCGTACCATTTATCATGGCGCTCGGCGTGGGTGTAGCGGCTACGCTCGGCTCGAAACGGGACAGAGAAAACAGCTTTGGTTTTATCGCGCTTTGCTCTATCGGCCCTATTCTGGCGGTGATGATGCTCGGCGCGTTCTCCAAGGGCGAAATTCATTACGAAACGCCTACGTACCCTATGCACGCGCAGTTTAACAAGATCGCGCACTCCTTCCTTTCTACGGCTGGCGAAGTGGCGATCGCGATTGCGCCCATTGTGGCTTTCTACTTCCTTTTGCAAGTGATCTTCCTGCGCTCGCCCAAGAAAAAATTGCAACAGGTCGTCGTCGGTATCTTCTATACCTTCTTCGGTTTAGTCATTTTCCTGACGTCCGTACATATCGGCTTTATGCCCATCGGCTATAAAATGGGCGTGCAACTCGCGCAGGCAAAACCCGTGATCACCGTTGTCGCGGCGTTTATTCTCGGCTTTACCGTCGTTTTGGCAGAGCCTGCTATCCACGTTTTGAACAAGCAAGTCGAGGGTGTCACGGGCGGCGCTATCCGCAAGCGTTCTATGCTCATCGCGCTGTCGGTGGGCGTAGGCGTGTCCATCGGGCTGTCGGTGCTCCGCGTTATCTTCGATTTTAGCATTTTGTATTATTTGATCCCTGGGTATTTTATCTCGCTGGGCTTGTCTTTCTTCGTTCCCAAAATCTACACCGCGATCGCGTTCGACTCGGGCGGCGTTGCCAGCGGTCCGCTCACTTCGACGTTCATTTTGCCTTTCCTAATCGGGATCTGCGCGGTGTTGCAGCCAGATAAAATCCTACTCGATGCGTTCGGGCTGGTGGCGATGGTTGCGATGACGCCGCTCATCACCATCCAAACGCTGGGCTTTAAGGCGGTCGTCACCAAACACGTGAAGGAAAAGATTGCGATGAAACGTATCCTTGACGCAGACGACGAACAAATCATCAATTTTATGTAAACGAGGGGGTACGGTATGGAATCAACGAAAAAAACGAGCAGAACAAGAACCCCGAGAACGTCCAAAAAAACGGCGGCAGACAGCTTTAAGAAACTGAAAATTTTGGTGACGGTCGTCAACCGTAGCAAGACGGAATTTTTTATGGATTTGCTGACTTCGTTCGAGGTCAATTTCCAGACGGCGGTCTTAGGTCAAGGCACGGCAAGGAGCGAAATGCTGTATATGCTTGGTCTGGAAGACTCGGACAAGGGCGTTATATTTAGCGTGCTCCGCGAAGACAAAGCGCAAGAGGCAATGCACGCGTTGGAAGACAAGTTCCAAACGATCAAAAATGGCAAAGGCATCGCGTTTACGATTCCGATGTCGAGTGTGATCGGCGTGGCGATCTATCGGTTTTTGAGCAACCACAGAGCGAATTAAAGGAGAACGGGTTATGGAATTCAAACACGAAGCTATTTTTTGTATTGTAAACAGCGGATATAGCGAAATGGTAATGGACGCAGCGAAAAAACTCGGCGCGCGCGGCGGCACGGTCATCAACGCGCTCGGCACGGCGAGCAAGGACGCAGAATCCTTTTTCCATATCACAATCACGCCCGAAAAGGAAATCGTAATGATCCTTGTCCCCACGAAAATCAAAGACGCGGTATTGCACGCATTGTATAAAGAAGTTGGTTTGGAAACGGCAGGTCAAGGTATTGCATTTTCCGTGCCTGTGGATAGTGTAGTCGGCTTGTCGGAAGGCGCGCCCACGTCCCCCACTGAAAAGGCAACGGACAAAGCGGAGAAATAAGCGAAAAAACGACAGGTTTTACCTATGAAAAAACGAAGTTTACTGTTTTGGGGATATTTTTGGCGATACGGCTCTATTTTTTTGACAATCGCTTTGTCTTTTCTTGTTGGACTCATCTTGTTAAACATAGAATCGACGAAAAAATATGCCACATTAGTTTTTTGCCTTGTGTTTGGCGGCGGATTTATCACCACGGGGTTAGATTATATTCTTGCCATTGCTTTCAAAAAGCCGCATATCTTGCTGATGAACCAATCGGCTTCGCACCAAAGGATGAATCCCGATGATATCTCTTGGGAAGACATTTCTAAAAGGGATTGGATCGGAGTAGGAAGTATTTTCATAGCGTTGGGCGCAGGATTGATTGTGATGGCTTTCATAAAATATCTTCCTGCTCTATAATCTTGCTGATAGCAGCGCATAAGGGTTTGTTCAACAAAGCGGACTGTTCTGACGGAAAATTTTTCACAATTTTTTACCTACACCGCCAAAAAATAATTGACAGAGCTTTTCGGCGGTGGTATAATGAGCATACTTAAAAAAGACCTTGCCCTATGCAAGGCACATACGGAGGCATAGTCTCAGTTGGTTAGAGCGCTCGCTTCACATGCGAGAGGTCACAGGTTCAAGTCCTGTTGTCTCCACCAAAAAAGGAAAACCGTCCTTGCGACGGTTTTTTTCTTTTCGCTTGACAAAGTGCGCCAAACGCGGTATAATCAAAATATGGAAATGGTATTATTGACAGCCTTGGGCGTTGGCGGCGCGACCGTCGTCGGCGCGGCAATCGGCTTTATCTTCAAAAATTTCTCCCACCGTTTTTCGGACATCGTACTGTCCTTTGCTGCTGGCGTAATGTTGGCGGCAGCGGTGTTCGGGCTCATCGTGCCGTCGCTGGAATACGGCGGAAAACTCCGTCTTCTTTACACCGTCGGCGGCGTGTTTGCAGGCGCGCTTTGCCTGAACCTAACGGATAAGCTCGTACCCCATCTGCACAAGCTGATGGGCGCGGAAACGGAATCACACCACAACGCAAACCTGAACAAAGTCCTTTTGTTCGTGCTGGCGATCGCCATCCACAATCTACCCGAAGGCATTGCTGCAGGCGTGGGATTTGGCTCGGGAAACAATACGCAAGCGCTGATTATCGCAGGCGGCATCGCGTTGCAAAATATCCCCGAGGGTATGGTGATCATCGCACCGATGCTCGCGGCAGGCGTGTCCAAAAAACGCACCTTTATCGCCGCGATGGCGACGGGTTTAATCGAAGTCGTGGGTACGCTTGTCGGGTATTTTGCCGTCAGTATCGCCACCGCGATTTTGCCTTTCGCGTTAGCGTTTGCAGGCGGTACGATGCTGTACGTGATCAGCGACGAAATGATCCCCGAAACGCACGCGCACGGTGCGCAACGCGGCGCTACGTATGCCTTGCTCGTCGGGTTCTGCCTGATGCTGGTGATGGACGTCGTACTCGGCTAATTGCTTTAACAACATACAAAAAAGCTCCCGAAAACGGGAGCTTTTTCTTGTGCTATTTGGTTATTCGCCGTCGATGAGATCGCGGTAGAGCGCCTTGATCCCGTCGGAGAGCTGACTGTCTTCCACGCCGATGATAATGTTGCACTCGCTAATACTCTGATAGATGGTCTTGACGTTGATGCGGTTATTTTTAAGCGCATTAAATATCTTCGCCAGCACCCCAATCTTGCCCGAAAGGTTATGCCCGATCACGGCGAGCAGCGCGATTTTTTCGTGTCCCTTGATTTTGTCCGCGTCGATACGCGCGGAAAGTACTTTCAAAAAGTTCTCGAACGAGATTTCGACGTACTGTGCGCGCTCCACGAAAAAGCAAAGGTTGTCCAAGCCCGAGTGCGTGTGCGAAATATTGATGTGATATTCTTCGAATACCGCCGTCGCCTTTTTAACGAAACCGAGCTGTTTGTCCAGCATCATTTTGGAAATCTGAATACACGTGTAATCGTTCTTGCCCGTGATACAGGTAATCGTTTCCTTGTCCGACACTTCGGTGCGCTTTTTCAAAATCTGCGTACCCTTTTTTTCGGGCGCAAAGCTGTTCTTGATGACAATAGGGATAGGGTTTTCATATACGGGCAACAGCGTTTCCGCATGCAGAACGGACGCCCCCATATACGACATTTCGCGCAATTCGCGGAAAGATACCTGCTCTACCTTTTTCGCGTTTTCGATCGCTCTCGGATCGCTGACGTAGATGCCGTCCACGTCCGTCCAGTTCTCGTACAGCTCGCAGCCAAACACGTTTGCGACCACCGAGCCCGTAATATCGCTGCCGCCGCGGCTGAACGTTTTGATATGCCTGCGCTCATCCGCACCGTAAAAACCAGGGATTACGTATCTGCCGTTCTTATCCAAGCCCTGCGCGAGTGCGCGCGTAGCCGACATATCCAGCTCGCCACCTTGAAAACGGATAAATGCTGTCGCGTCCAAGAACGTATATCCCAGATACGCCGCGACGATCTTGGCGTTGAGATACTCGCCGCGCGAGAGCACGAAATCGAGATTCGCCTCTGAAAAGCGGATTTGTGCGCGAACGGTCGCCAGCTCTTGCGCGATCGGAAAACTCGGCACGATCTCCGCAATATCCGTAAACGTCTTTTCAATTATGCCGAACGTTTCGCCAAATTTATGCTCGTCAAAGCGGCAGAGATAGCAATCGTGCAAAAGGTCGGTAATCTTTCTATCCGTTTTATGCTTTTTACCGGGTGCAGAAACAACGACAAAACGCCGTTTTTCGTCCGATTGTACGATTCCGCAGCATCTGCGGATATTATCTGCCGTTGCCAGCGAAGTGCCGCCGAATTTACATACCGTCGCCATAAAATCCCTTCCCCGTGGTCGTTTATACTCTCATTATATATCACGCGCAAAAATATGTCAATCTATTTTGCGGACAGAAAAAGAAAACGGAGCAACGTATTTGCATTGCTCCGTTTTGTGTTTTTCTTGCTTCCCGTGAAACTTATTTCTTTGCAACGCCGGTATCTCTCGCCGCCTGCGCCACCGCTTTCGCCACGGAATCGTGTGCGCGCTGGTCGTACGCGAAAGGCAAAATATAATCGGGACGGAGTTCTTCGTCAGAAACGCAAGCTGCAATACCGCGCGACGCCGCCATCATCATTTCCATATTCACTGTCTTCGCTCTCACGTCCAAAGCACCGCGGAACAGACCGGGGAACACCAACACGTTGTTGATTTGGTTCGCATACTGCGACGAACCCGTACCCACGATGAACGCCCCTGCGTCGAACGCGTCTTCGGGCAAAATTTCAGGAATCGGGTTTGCACAAGTGAACAAAATGGGCTTGTCCGCCATCGAGCGTACCATTTCTTTACTCACACAGTTCGCAACGGAAACGCCAACGAACACGTCCGCGCCCTTCATCGCATTTTCGAGCCCACCCGACAAACGACGTTTGTTGGTGATCTTTGCTAACTCTTGCTGGGCAGGATTGAAACGGGTGTCGCCTTCGACAAGAATCCCCTTGCTGCTGCAAGCCACCACGTCTTTCACACCGAACGCCATCAGGAATTTTGCGATCGCAATCCCTGCCGCGCCTGCGCCGTTGATAACGACGTGAATATCTTCAATTTTCTTATTCGCAAGTTTCAATGCGTTGAGAAGTGCCGCCGCCGTGACGATTGCCGTGCCGTGCTGGTCGTCGTGGAAAACGGGAATATCCAGCTCTTCCTTCAATCTCGTTTCGATTTCAAAACAACGGGGAGCGGAAATGTCTTCCAAATTCACACCGCCGAAAGAACCAGCCAAGAGCTTGATCGTGCGGATAATCTCTTCGGTGTCCTTGGAACGGATACAAAGGGGGTACGCGTCCACGTCGCCGAACGTCTTAAACAGCGCGCATTTGCCTTCCATAACGGGCATACCTGCCTCGGGCCCAATGTCGCCGAGCCCCAAAACCGCCGTACCGTCCGTGATAACGGGAACGGTATTCCAACGACGGGTGAGATCAAAACTTCTCTCCACGTCCTCGTGGATTGCCATACAAGGCTCTGCCACGCCGGGGGTATATGCGAGCGACAAATGCTCTCTATCCTGTACGCTGACACGGGATACGACCTCGATTTTACCTTTCCACTCGCCGTGCAATTTCAGCGATTCTTCTCTGTAATTCATACTATTTTCTCCTTCTACGCAAAAACGCGCAACACGGGTCTAATTATAACACCTTTCTTTTTTATTGTCAATATCTCCAAAAAAAATTCTCCATTGCGATTTTTTCGCATTTCTTTGTTATTCTTTCATTAAAAAACGCGAACGTTTTTCAGAGCGGTCTTGCGGCAAGTTTTCTATTCTCTCTCCGCTTTTTACAAAGCTATCATCAAAACCCGTCACAGGCGGTATTCACGGAATTGCTTTGGCGTCACGCCCACGCGTTTTTTGAAAAATCGGATAAAATACAATTCGTCGGCAAAGCCGAGCAAATACGCAATCTCTCGCGATAGCTTGTCGGTGGAAAGCAGCAGTTCTTTGGCTTTTAACACCTTGACTTGCGACAAAAACGCCTTGGGCGTTGTGCCGTAATGCGCCTTAAATTTGTTGATCAAATGGGGCGTGGAATATCCTATTTCGCGCGCCAGCGCGCCAATACAAATCTCTTTATCGTAATTTTGTTCTATATAATTTCTCACAACGGCAATTTTGCTATTCTCCCCAACCCCGTCGAGTGCAAGGCAAATAATGTCCATACAGTAATGCGAAAACAGCGGCTCTTTCAGCAGCGTATCGCAAAATAGACACCCCTCTAATCGGCAAAGATCTTCGTGAAAACGCAACAGGTTTGACACGCGGATTTTTTTACCGAAAATGGGGAGCGGCTCTGTCGCGCGAAATTTGATCATACACACTTCCGCAGGGTGTATAATCGACCTATGAAAGGGAATATACGGCGGACATACCACGATCTCCCCTTCGGAAACGACGTCTTCTCGCTCTTCACCGATCCGATAGGCAAACGAGCCTGCCTTTACGCAAAACGCCACACAATCTTCGTACGTCTCCTGCTCGTACACAAAACGCTGTATGCTCTTAAAATACGTGCAAAACGTCAATGCAATGTTCAGGTTCATAAAAACTCCAAAAAATCTTAATTTCGTCCATATCTATTATAATTTCTTTTATTGCATTTGTCAATAGCCGATGGTAGAATAAATAAAAAAAGGAGTTTTCTATGGTCATCAACGAAAATCTTACTACGCCTGTCTTTGGCGAATACGACGCGGTAGTCGTCGGCGCTGGTCCTGCTGGCTGCGGCGCAGCAATCGCGCTGGGCAGATCGGGCTTAAAAACGCTTTTGATTGAAAAATTCAACTGTCTTGGCGGCGCTTGGACGACGGGATTTATGAACCCGTTCTTTGATTGCCACGAAAAAACAGGCATCGTTGGAGAATTGGTGCGCGAATTAAAAGCCAAAGGTCATTTCGGCGGTTTTTGGAATATCAGTTTCAATTACGAATATATGAAATCCATTTTGGAAAAGAAGATGCAAGAGGCGAGCGTGGAAGTTCTGTACAACACTACCTTTTCCAGAACGTTGGCGGACGGCAAGAACGTTTACGGGATCGTTGCGGAGAATATCGAGGGGCGTTTTGCGGTGCTGGCAAAAGCCGTTTTCGACTGCACGGGCGACGGGAACGTGGCGGCGAGCGCAGGCTGCCCGTTCGAGCTGGGCGTAGATGGCGATTATAAAGAATGTCAAGCGATGACGCTGATGTTTTTGGTGGGAAATATCCCCGAAAAATACAAAGACGGGCTGATGATTTTTGAAAAGCTGAACGCGGTGTATGAAAAGGCAGGCAAGCAAATCCCCTTCCGCGTGCCCTACCTGATCCCCGTGCCCAATTCGCATTTTGGCGTAATCCAGTTTACGCATATGTACGAATACAATCCGCTGAACGCGGCGGAGCTCACGAAAGCGACGATGGAAGGTAGACAGCAGCTCATCGATGCCTTTGAATTTTTGACCAAATACGACGAAGAATTTAAGGACTTGGAGCTGATCACGTCGTCGAGCGTGTTGGGCGTGCGCGAATCCAGACGTATCCTCGGCGAATACCGTATAAGCACGGACGATATTTTGACGGGCGCGACTTTCGACGACGCCGTGGCGCGCGTCACTTTCGGGGCAGACCTGCACACAAAATCGAACAAGGGGCAAAACTGTTTTCAGGTGCAGCCCTACCAAATCCCGATACGCGCTCTAATCCCGAAAGGATACAAAGGCATTATCGTGGCAGGACGGAGCATTTCTGGCTCGCGCGAGGCGATGGCGTCCTACCGCGTGACGGGCAACTGCGCGCAGATGGGCGAAAATGCAGGCTATTACGTTGCGGAATCGATCAAACAGAACATCGACCTTTTGGATGTGAAACTTAATTTGCAGCTTACGAACGCGTAATAACGCAAAAGAGCGCCACCCCAAACGGGGTGGCGCTCTTTTGGTGTACCCGCTGGGGCTCGAACCCAGAACGTCGGCGTCGGAGACATTAAAACCCGCCCAATTTTCGTGTTTTTGTGCATAGTTGAAGGCTTTTTTGCTCGATTTTTGAGTAAACTAAAAAGTTAATAGAAATACTTCCAATTTTTTATTTTG
>JAFTSO010000045.1 GCA_017467265.1 Clostridia bacterium | reverse complement strand
TAGCGTCCCAGTTGCTTTGGTACGGTAAAATTGAAACGACCGCTGAAAAAGCGAAAGAACTTCGTTCCTACGTTGAAAAGCTGATCACGAAAGCGGTTAATACCTATGACGATAACATCGAATTCGAAGTGACGAAGAAAGACAGCAAAGGAAAAGAAGTCACGGTTACCAGCGTAAAAGACGGTGCTAAGAAATTGGCTGCTCGTCGTGCGATTATGGCAAAGACCTACTATTTGCAGGAAATTAAGGCTTTCTCCGAAAAGAAGAGCGAATTCAAGGCAAGAACGGCAGACGTTCAGCACCCCTTGATGGACAAGATCTTCAACGAACTTGCACCCAAGTATGCAGCTCGTAAAGAAGAACTCGGTCAAGGTGGCGGCTATACGAGAATTTATCTTCTCGGCGAACGTCGTGGTGACGGCGCAGAAGTTGCTATCATCGAGCTTGTTTAATCGTTAAACGACCTCAAAATACCCGTTGGTTACTCCAACGGGTATTTTTTGCTGTGAGGAGAGATCTTTTGTGGACAAAAAGAATTTTTCTCAAAAATATTGACAGAAAAAGTTCTGTTTGCTATAATAATAATAGTAAAAGAAAGGAGAGAGAAAATGACTTGGTTAGTTTGGCTGATTTTCGGCGTAGTCTTGCTCGGAATTGAGCTGGCTACAACGGAACTGGTCGTGATCTGGTTTGCGTTATCGGCATTAGTTTTGACGATTGTCACCGCGATTATCGATGTGCATATCGCGTGGCAAATTACGATTTTCGTGCTGTTATCAGCGGTCCTGCTGTTATGCACGCGGAGAGCGGTGCGCCGTCTTTTGCGTAAGCACAAGATTAGCGATACGAATTTAGATTTGGTGTTGTTGCATAATGGACGTGTCGTGACGAGGATCGACAATGATTTGGAGACGGGCGAAGTAAAGATCAATGGTTTGGTTTGGACGGCACGTTCGGTGGATGGCGCGGTGATCGAAGAAGGTGCTTTGGTGACTGTACAAGAAATTCAAGGAAACAAATTGCTCGTCATACGGGCGGAAAAAGTGCAAGGAGAAGAAAGGAAATGACAGGTTTAATTGTCACAATAGCTGTTATACTCGTAATTTTATTGATTGTAGTTTCAGGTATACGTATCGTGCCGCAGGCAAGAGCATACGTCATCGAGAGATTTGGTGCATACCACGAAACGTGGCAAACGGGAATCCATTTCCGTATTCCGATCGTAGATCGAATTTCCGTGGTAGTGTCTTTGAAAGAACAGGTGGTGGATTTTGCGCCGCAACCAGTAATTACGAAAGATAACGTTACGATGCAGATTGACACGGTTGTATTTTATCAGATCACGGATGCAAAGCTGTATGCTTATGGTGTTGAAAATCCGATCATGGCAATCGAGAATTTGACGGCGACGACGTTGAGAAACATTATCGGTGAACTGGAACTCGACCATACGTTGACTTCGCGCGATACGATCAATGCCAAGATTCGCAGTATTTTGGATGAAGCCACCGATCCTTGGGGAATTAAAATCAACCGTGTGGAATTGAAGAATATCAAGCCGCCGGCAGAGATCCAAGACGCGATGGAAAAGCAAATGAAAGCGGAGCGTCAAAGACGTGAGGCGATTCTCCGTGCGGAAGGGGAAAAAGCGAGCAATATTTTGGTTGCCGAAGGTAAGAAAGAGAGCCAAATTTTGGAAGCTGAAGCCAAGAAACAATCGGCTATTTTGCAGGCAGAGGCGGATAAAGAGGCAGCTATCTTGAAGGCAGAGGCGGAAAAGGAAGCAATTTTGCGTATCAACGAGGCGCAGGCAACTTCTATCCGTATGATTAACGAAGCGCAACCCCAAGAGGCATATTTGACTTTGAAGAAATTAGAAGCTCTGGGAAAAATGAGCGATGGGCAGGCGACTAAGATCGTGATCCCTAGCGAATTGCAAAGCGTAGTCGGTCTTGTAAATACGATCAAAGAAGCAAAATAAGAAAAAAACGCCTCGGGAAAACCGAGGTGTTTTGGTATAAAAAGGAAGTTGCATTTTTTAATAAAAGATGGTATACTGTTCTCGTAAGGAGAAAGATTATGACTGATTGTATTATTATCGGTAGCGGCGTAGCTGGTATTTCAGCGGCGCTTACCTTAAAGGCGAACGGCAAGAGTTTTTTGTTGTTCGGCTCGCCGAGTTTGAGCGAAAAGATCGAAAAAGCGGAGATGATTCGCAATTATCCCGGTCTGTCGGGTGTGACGGGTAAGCAATTTGCACACGCTTTGCAAACCCAACTCGCAGATGAAAATATCGAGATAATAAACGAAAAGGTGGGGGGCGTGTACGCGTTGAAGGATAAATTTGCCGTCCTTACGAACGATCAAAAGACGTATGAGAGTCGCACGGTGATCCTTGCTTGTGGTGTGGAAAGTGTCAAACAAATTGACGGCGAAGAGACCTTTTTAGGACGTGGTGTTAGCTATTGCGCTACGTGCGACGGATTTTTATACAAGGACAAAACGATCGCCGTATTTTGCACGTCCAAACGGTTGGAACACGAAATTGAATATTTGTCGGATATTGCTGCCAAAGTCTATTTGATTGCGATGTATAAGGATGTGGCGATCAATCGTGAGAACGTCGAAATCATCCGTAAAATGCCCCAAAAAATCGACGGTGCAAAACGGGTGGAAAAGATTGTGTTTGCGATGCCACCGTCGCAAAATCTCCCCAAAGAACTTGCCGTGGACGGCGTTTTTATGCTCCGTGAGTGTGTTTCGCCTGCTATTTTGATGGGCGGTTTGGACGTAAAAGACGGGCACGTGGTCGTTGATCGTGATATGTCCACCAACCTTTCGGGCTGTTTTGCCGCTGGGGACTGCACGGGCAGACCTTATCAATACGCAAAAGCGGTGGGGGAAGGGAACGTCGCAGCGCACTCGGTTAGTAAATATCTGTAAACGCACATAGAACGGAATCTTGTGCGCAAAAACAAGGAACACTCACAGGAGGTAAAAATGGAACGGGAACGCGTAATTTTGCACTCTGACCTAAATAATTTTTTTGCCTCGGTGGAGATTGCGCTCAATCCGTCGTTGGCAGGAAAACCGCTGATTGTTTGTGGCGATCCCAAAGAACGGCACGGGATTGTGCTTGCGAAGAATGAAGAGGCGAAGAAATACGGCATTAAAACGGCGGAAACGGTGTATTCCGCGCTAAAAAAGTGCCCCGACATGCAGATGGTCGGTTCGCATTATCACGAATACAAGCGGTATTCTGCGCGCGTAGTGGAGATTTATAGCCGCTACACGGATATAATCGAAGAGTGTAGCATTGACGAGTGTTCGCTGGATATGACGGAGAGTACGTTGCTCTTTGGCGACGGTAGGACGATTGCGGAGCGTATCCGCAAAGAAGTCAAGGAAGAATTAGGCGTAACGGTGTCCGTCGGGGTGAGCTTTAACAAGGTGTTTGCAAAGCTCGCTTCGGAAATGAAAAAGCCAGACGCGGTGACGGAGATCACGAGAGAGGATTACCGACAAAAGGTATGGTGTTTGCCTGTGACCGATTTGTTGTTCGTCGGCAAAGCGACGGCGGAGAGCCTGTACAGGCTCGGAATTCGTACAATCGGCGAACTTGCCGTTACGGACGAAGCATTGTTGACAAGGGCGTTAGGCAAACGGGGTAGGCAGCTCCGCATTTACGCGCGCGGCGAAGACAACGAACCCGTTTGTGCGGAAAAGGACAAGGAAGATCTAAAATCGGTGGGCAATTCCACGACACTTGCCAAAGACGTCACCGACCGTGAAGAGATCAAGCGTTGGTTTTATGCGATTGCAGAGAGTGTCGCAGGCAGGCTCCGTGACGCGGACGTAGGCCGCGCGAATACCGTACATATTGTCGTGCGGAACGAAAAATTGCAGGATACGACCTGCCAAACAAAGGTGACGCCCACCGCCCTTTGCGGCGATATTGCCAAAGCTGCGTACGAGCTGTTCTGTCGGCATATTCCGCTCGGCACACGTGTACGTATGCTAGGGATTACCGTTTCGGGGTTTGATTATCACGTGGAGCAGCTCCGCTTGGACGAGATGATAAGCGGGGAAAAGGACGGGTATCAGCGGCGGGAGCGTGCGGAGAACGCGATTGCAAAGCTCCGCGAAAAATACGGATATGCCACGGTGCAGCGAGGACTGGTGATTGAAGACGAAAAGCTCAACGGGTTAGACATCCGGGGGAAAAAAGATTAAATCTTAAAAAAGGGTACAATAAAGGTATAAAAAGTAAAAAACCGTCGATACTGATGTTATCGGCGGAGTTTTTTTGCCGATTGATATAAAAAGAGCGCCATCGGAAAACGCTTGTTTTTCGATGGCGCTCGTGCTCTATTTTGTGTTAATGCTACGCTTGGTCGCGACACGTATAGGGGGTTTTTATTAAAAAGCCCGAAAAACAAAAAACTGCGCGATCCTTTTTTGCCGAAATTTACCGAAGTGGAAACGCCGCAGGTGACTCCTGCAAAGCTACCTTATGGCACACGCAAACATCCGCTTAGAGCTGCTACATTCCTGTCCTGACACGGTTCACGGCATTACGTTGCATAAGACCTTGCGATCAACGTTCCTTACGGCGCGCAAACCTCCCATAAACCTCGTCGAGAAAGGCTTTCAGCTCTGCTATAGCGGATTGCAGATACAGGGTGCCGCTAACTCCCCACCTACGCGCAGCCTATTTATTATACACTATTTTTAGGCGGAAAGCAACCGTTTTTGCGGCTTTTTCGTACGGTTTGCATTTCGTTGGGGGAAAGATTTTGTCAAAAACGGCTTTTTGGCTATTTTTTCCGCTCTAACGGTTGACAATATTCGACAAAAAGGGGTATAATAAGAAGAAATGGAAGGTGATTGCTATGTCAGAAAAATGTTCGCATAATTGTTCTAGTTGTTCGTCAAACTGCTCATCCAGAAAGGAAGAAAGTTTGCTCAAACAGCCGCATAAAAAATCAAAAATCAAGAAAGTAATCGGCGTTGTCAGCGGCAAGGGCGGCGTGGGGAAATCACTCACGACTTCGCTTTTGGCGTCGTACGCCCAAAAACAAGGCTTGTCCGTTGGGATTATGGACGCGGATATCACAGGCCCGTCTATTCCGCATATGTTCGGTGTGACCGAGCGTATCACGGGTGACGAGAAGGGCATCAACACCGTCATTTCCCCGTCGGGAATGCAGATGGTTTCGATGAATTTACTGCTTGACGACGAGACGTCCCCCGTCATTTGGCGCGGCATGGTCATTTCGGGCACGGTAATGCAGTTTTGGACGGACGTTATTTGGAAGGACGTTGATCTGCTCTTTATCGATATGCCCCCCGGAACGGGCGACGTACCCCTGACCGTGTTCCAGAGTATTCCCATTTCGGGCATCGTCATCGTCACCACCCCCCAAGATCTTGTCAAAATGGTGGTGGAAAAGGCTGTGAATATGGCGAAGATTATGCACATGCCCGTGCTTGGCCTTGTAGAAAATATGAGCTATCTCGTTTGCCCTGATTGCGGTAAAAAGATGGAAGTATTCGGGCATAGCAAGGCGGAAGAAATCGCGGCGGAATACGGCATACCGTCCGTGGCAAAGATGCCTTTGGACGGGAATATATCCAAATTAGCCGACGCAGGCAGGATAGAAGATTACGATGCATCGGCGCTCGCCGACGTGTTCAAAATGATTGAAAAAGCGCCGTCGAAAACTGAACAATAATTCTATTATACGGAAGACAAAACGATGGGATACCGAGCAGAAAAGGAAAAAACGGAGAGAAAGAAAAAACTTCTCAAAAGGGTACTGCTGGGTATCCTTTTGCTTTGCATTGCAGGGCTGTCTATCTTTTCGGCGATCGTGCCGCCCGTCACGTGGAAATACTACGTCAATCTGCCAAAGATTGCGCGGCGCGCTGATGGCGAGCTCCGTATCCATTTCATCGACGTAGGGCAAGGTGATTGCACGTTGGTGGAATTACCCGATGGCAAGACGATGCTTATTGATGGTGGGAACAGCAAAAAATCGACGGAAAAGAAAGTCCTGCGCCATCTCAACGCCTTAAAAATCAACACGATTGATTATCTCATTGTCACCCACGCCGACGTTGATCATTGTGGCGGTTTGAACGAAATTGTCAAGTATAAAAAGGTCGTGAACGCGTACCTGCCCCTATCCAACCCAGAAAAGGGCAGTGCGTACGCGCGGTTATTCGACACACTTACGCAGAGCGATTGCACGTGGGCGTATTCTTCGCGAAAGCTGGAGAATATCACGTCTGTGCGCGAAGAATATCCTTTCCAGATCTCTTTTTTGTATCCGCACAGCGAAGATGTGGAAGATGTAATTTCGTCCGAATCGGGGGATGAAGAAACGGATGATAACTATTATTCTTCGGTTGTGTATTTGGAATATGCAGGCATACGTACCTTGTTTACGGGGGATGCTCCCCAAGAAGTGGAGCGTGAACTCGTGCTCGGCGATACGCTTGGTTTGTATGACAAAATCGGCGTTTCGCTACGTGATTTGGACGTGCTTAAAGTGTCGCATCACGGTGGAAAAAATGCAAACAGCTGGGATTTTTTAGAATACGTATCGGCGGCGACGGCGGTGATTTCTTGCGGACGGAATAATCCTTACGGAGATCCGACAAATGCGGTACTGGGTAGGTTGACCGAATCGGGCGCAGAAATTTATCGCACGGACGTGCACGGCAGTGTAATAATTACCGTTTCCGCAATGGGATATACTGTGAAAACGGTGTAAAAATTGCAATAAGATAAACGTAAAAAATGCAATATTTTTTTTCGTGAAAAGGTATTTACATTTTACAATTCGTATGCTATAATACCGATGGCTGTTCAAAAGGCAAAACATCAAGGAGTATAAAGCTATGGCATTTGCAAAGGATTTTCTTTGGGGCGCGGCGAGTGCGGCGCATCAGGTAGAAGGCGCGTATTTAGAGGATGGAAAAACACTCAATATTTGGGATGCGTTTGCGAAAGGGCACGTGGATAACGGCGAAGACGGCAAGGTGGCTTGCGACCATTATCACCGCTACAAAGAAGACGTGGCGTTGATGAAAAAAATGGGCTTGAAGAGCTACCGTTTTTCGATTAGCTGGGCGCGTATTTTCCCTGACGATAGCGGCAAGGTCAATGAAAAGGGGTTGCAGTTTTACCACAACCTTGTGGACGAGCTCATTAAGGCAGGTATTGTGCCTATGTGTACGCTCTATCACTGGGATATGCCGATGTGGCTGTTTGATAAAGGCGGCTGGGAAAAGGAAGAGAACGTCGAGTATTTTGTGGAATACGCCGAGGCGTGCGTAAAGTCGCTCTCGGGCAAAATCGAATACTGGCTGACCTTTAACGAGCCGGAGTGTTTTATTCCTGCCGGGTATGAAAGCGGTGCACACGCTCCGTTTTTACAGCTGTCAGAAGATCGCGTGAAGGCGATCACACGCAACGTGATGCTGGCGCACGGCAAAGCGGTAATGAAAATGCGTGAAGTGGCGAGCCGTCCGATTAAGATCAGTACGGCACAGGCGGCGTGTGTGACTTCGCCTGCGGACGAAACGCCCGAAGAAATTGAAAAGGCTAGGGTTTCTACCTTTGAAACGCCCAGACCATATTTTTGTTCTTGGTGGGCAGATCCCATTTATCTTGGCAAGCGTCAAGTGGGGACGGATTATTTGAGCGACGAAGATTTGAAAATTATTTGCCAGCCTTTGGATTTTATGGCGTTTAATATGTATAATGCAGATGGGTACGGCGCACCGAAATACGAATCGAATCCCCGTGCGTATGCAGGATTTCCCCGTACGGCGATGGATTGGCATATCACGCCTGAATGCCTGTATTGGGGGGCGCGTTTCTGCTATGAGAGATACGGCTTGCCGATTATGATCACGGAAAACGGTATGGCGAATATCGATTTCAAGATGCTGGACGGAAAAGTGCACGATCCCCAGCGTATCGATTTCGTACATAGATATTTGCGTGGTTTGCGCCGTGCGACGGACGAAAATATTCCCGTGCTTGGCTATCAGTACTGGTCGATTATGGACAATTTTGAGTGGGCAAAGGGTTATACGCCGCGCTTTGGGTTGATCTACGTGGACTATCCTACGGGGGAAAGAACGTTGAAAGACTCGGCGTACGATTACGCAAAAATCATTAAAACGAACGGTAAAAAATTGTAATGAACGCGACGCGTGTCGCGCCAAAATGCCGCGCGGACTGAATAGCCGCGCGGCGAAATTTTGCAAATATATAAGAACGTAGGAGAATATTGATGAACAAGTTCGGTATGTTTATTCATTGGGGTATTTATGCGGCGACAGGTCTGCACGAGCAGGCTTTGGCGCGGTATGATATTCCCTTTGAAGAATACGACAAGCTGGTGCATACCTTTAACCCTACCGAATTCGACCCCGAGGAGTGGGTACGTATCGCGAAGACCGCAGGTATGCAATATATTTGTTTCACAGCAAAACACCACGATGGATTCTGTATGTGGGATACGAAATATACCGATTACAACGTGATGAACACGCCGTACGGAAAGGATGTTTTGAAGATGCTCTCGGAGGCTTGTGCAAAGTACGGTATGCGCCTTTCGCTCTATTATTCTAACCCCGACTGGCATCACGAGAACTCCTATAATCCGCAGTCTACCCATCAATGGCGCTGTCGTTATCCCGAGAAAGCGGATCTCGTGAAATATCGCGAATACGTAAAAAATCAACTCCGCGAGCTGTTGACGGGGTATGGCAAGATATACACGCTGTTTTGGGATATTCCGCCGAATATTTTGGACGAAAGTATGAACGCGTACGTGCGCTCGTTGCAACCGGAGATTTTGATCAACGATCGCGGTTGGGATAAAGGAGATTTTTCCACGCCCGAACGGGACGTGCCGAACGGGGAACGTTTTACGCGTATGACCGAGGCGTGTCAGTCGGTGGGCGAACAGGCGTGGGGGTATCGTGCGGACGAAGATTATTTCTCCGTGCGATTCTTAACGCAGAGTATCGATAAGATAATGGCAATGGGTGGCAGTTATTTGCTAAACGTTGGACCGATGCCAAACGGTAAAATCCCCGAAAGAGCACGGCACGTGCTCGAACGAGTGGGGGATTGGTACGTTCGTATGGGTGGTGTTTTAGAAGATCACGAGCCCTATCCGTTCGTGGTGAAATTGCAGCATACGGCTTGCATAGCAACGGTAAAGAAGGACAAGACGTATCTACATCTGTACGAAGGCTCGATTTCGTCATCGGTGAATTTTGAAATCGCGCCTGCATTTCCGCCGAAGTCGGCGCGGCTCGTCAATGACGGCAGGGAGCTCGGGATTCGTTTTGGGTTGCTCCCTGGTTGGGGTGGCGCGCACGGACGTGCGAACGGTCCGACGCTTTCGCTGACGAATATACCTTGCGACGAATTTGAAAACGAGCCGCTTGTTATTGAATTAGAATGGTAAAAGATAATAAAAATAGATAACAAAAACGCAGGACGTAGAGATACGTCCTGCGTTTACGCTTATTTTGTAATCAATTTGTGCTTGTGGATAGGTTAAAATGGGTTTACGTTTGGACCTCACCTTTTTTCGCCCAAATTTCCTGCGGTGTTTTGCCGTAAAAGGCTTTGCACGCACGGTAGAACGCCGTGTAGGTGTTAAAGCCGACCTGTTGGCTGACTTCGTAGGGGGACATACCTGATATGAGATAGGCGTGTGCCGCGTTCAAACGCTTTTGCATTAGATACGTCTTGGGGGCAAAGCCTAATTTCTTGTTGAAAATCTCGTACAGATAGGACGGACTGATAAACAGATGATTGGAGACTTCTTTGATGCTCTTGATCCGCATCCAGTTGGAGTTGATATAGGCAAGTGCCTGTTTCAAGAGTGGCTCGGAGGCGTCGGACGTGTTCAAATTACGCGATTTTTCCATCATACAAATGTACAGTAATTCCTGTACCAAAATATTGGAAAAAGCGGAAAAGTGCCTCAACGGCAGTTGCGTAGAATATTCTTTATACCGCTCGATATACGGGAGCAGATATTTCCGAACGTTGACGTTGATCGGTTTCAAATCGTCAAATACTTCCTTTGCCAGCTTATCAAAGAGTGGATTGGGCGGAAAGTGGATAACGACGCGTTCGTAAGGAGCGTCGCCCATAATATGCACGCCGTAGAAGGAAAGAGCGGGGTTAAAACAAACGTCGCCCGGCTGCAAGCTGCGCGTATAATCGTCCGTTCTCATTTCGCATTCGCCAGACAGAAAGATCAAAATCTGATGTTGTTCGCTGGTGTGACGATAAAATTTGAACGTGAGGGGGTCAACCTGCGTGGGGTGCGGACAGATACAATGAGAGAAAAATACGTTCTCGCTCGAGATGTATTTCTGCGCACTACTATCGCTTGGAAAAGTGGGATTTTGAAAATTCATGTTTTTTTCTCCTTACCATCTAACAGGCATTATAACACAGTGGAAAAAAAATAGCAAGAGGAAAATTTTAATTGCGGAAAAAATGCAATACTTGCCGTAAAAAAAGCTATTTACACTCTACTTTTTAGATGATATAATAAGGCATATAATAAAAGGGGGATTTTATCAAAAATGAAAAAATCGACGTTTTTAATGAAAATTTTGGCGGTTTTGACAGCTTTTTCTGCGGTTTTTTCCGTTGCTTGCGGTGGTAGCGGCGATGGACACACGCACGTGTTCGATCAAAAGGTACAGGAAGACAAATATCTTAAAAACGATAAGACATGCACGGAAGCAAAGCAATACTACTACAGCTGCACCTGTGGAGAAAAAGGCGAAGAGTTCTTCTCTGTCGGCACAAAAGGATTGCACGATTACACGGCGAGAGTGGAGAAAGAAGAGTACGTACATACGCCTGCAACCTGCTTGCAAGAAGGGCGTTATTATCTCTCTTGCTCGTATTGCGGACGGAGCAGCAACTCGAACACAATGACGTTCTCTGGTACGGAGCTGGGCGATCACGCCTATACGCAGGAAAAGGCTGACGGCACATATTTGGTGTCGGAAGCGACCTTTGAATCGCCTGCGATTTATTATAAGTCTTGCGTATGCGGTCTTGTCGGCTCGGAAACGTTTAAGTACGGTGAAACGCTCCGTGAAGTGACCGAAGAAGAAAAGGTGCTTTATCAGCCCGTATCGATCACAATGTCGCTGTACGACCCTGCGGAATCCATTTACGGGTTTACGTACAATACGCAGGAAAAACCGATGAGGCCTGTAATTCAGTACGAAAAGGGCAACACATTGACAGAGAACGCACAGGAAGTCAGCGGTACGTATTCCAAATGGGCTTCTAATGACAAAGCGGAAAACGGTACGGATTTGAGTATCTCCTATTACGTGGTGAAAGCGGAAGTCGACCTCGAGCCTTCGACGACGTACACATATCGCATTTATGATAAATACGCGCAGACGGGTTCGGAAACGGTGACGTTCCAGACCAAGGATACGACGTCTTCGTCGTTTACGTTCTCGCACGTGAGCGATACGCAGTCGGTATCCGCTTCGTCCGCGATTAGCTTGGGTAAAAATTTTGGCAACGTACTGGCGCAGCTTAACACCGATTTTATCCTGCACACGGGGGACGTGGTCGAATATTCGAAATATGAATACGAGTGGACCCAGATGCTCGACGACAACTTTGCATACCTTTCAAAGACGCCGATTATGGTGACTGCTGGCAACCACGACACGACGTACAAATCGGGCGTAAACGAAGTGTGGAAACATTTCAATAACAAGATTCCCGAACAAAAAACCACCGCGCAGGGGTATTATTACAGCTTTATTTACGGCAACGCAAAATTTGTTATTCTGAACACGAACAACAACCCTTCGGGGGCGCTGGATGGCGAACAGCTCAACTGGCTGACAGAAGAATTAAAGAGCAACGAAAGCGACTGGCTGTTCGTGGGCATGCACGCGCCGTTGTATTCGATTGGACAGTGGGGCGCTGATCCCAACAAGAACGAACAGAGCAGGGCACTCCGTGCGCAGTTGAGAGCGCTCTTTGCGGAATACGGCGTGGATATGGTGTTTCAGGGGCACGATCATCTGCTCTCCTGCACCAACCCTATCGATAAAGACGGCAACCCTGTTCTGCCTACTACGCAGACGGAAAACGGAGTAGAATATTCCGTAGATCCCAGCGGCGTTATTTACGTTATGGACGGTACGGTAGGTACGAACGCAAAGGGTGTAATCGGTGTCGAAGAAGGCGTTTACAAATACGCACGGGCATCTGCGGCGCAGACGTGGGCGGATATCACGATTGACGGCGGCACGTTAACCTTTGAAGCGAAATACGTGACTGGCTCGATGGTCACCACTTATTATAAGTGGGGCATTACAAAAACGCTGGCATAAGGCATCAGCAGGCAACCTAATAGAGCAAAAAATCCCCGTGGCGACGTACCGCCAAGGGGATTTTATTGTGTGGATTCATCATACTTTTTTGTCGAATTTGATATAGAAAAGATGAAATTTTTGTGATAGGATTATACGCGCGGAGCAATTTTAGCGAAGTGTATTTTGAGGAACAAAAATGAAAGCATTTATGGAAAAATATTGCGTTTTTTGTGTGCTTGTATCGCGCGCGTATAGCGTACGCGTGAAATTACGCGTGTGACAAAATGGATATTGCGAAAAGTCCATTATATTGCAAAATCTCCGCAAGGTATTGCAAAATCACCATAAAAAAGTAAAAAACTACTTGCAAACAAGTAAAAAACGCAATCGCTTCATTCAAAAAAAATATTGACACAAGTGCAATTTTATAGTACAATAGTAGTGTCAAAATAGGGGTGTAGTCTGCCCTTTTACAAAAAGGTGAAAAATGAAAAAATTTTTGATATGGTTTTTAACAGCTTTGACGGCGATTGCTTTGGTGGCTTGCGGTAGCAAGGGCGGCGGCACGAACGACAGTTCGTCGGATGCGATTGTTGGCTCGTCGGAGAGTAGTACACAGGCGAGCGAAAGCTCTGAAGAAGTAAGTTCCGAGATCGCAAGCAGCGAAACGGAAAGCTCGGAAAAAGTAAGCTCTGAGATCGCAAGCAGCGAAACGGAAAGCTCTGTAGAGAGCGTAGAGAGTGAGAGTTCCGCGGAAACGGAAAGCTCGGAAGAAGTAAGCTCCGAAAGTGAAAGTAGCGAAACGGAGAGTTCCGTAGAGAGTGTAGAGAGCGAGAGCTCCACGGAAACAGAAAGCTCGAACGAAAGTTCCGAGAGTGAAAGCAGCCCCGAAACGGATAGTAGCGAGAGCGAAGGCGGTACGATTGTGGAAGGCAGCGACTGGGTTGATATTGAATTCCCCCGTCCGAAGTCTGCTTGATAAACGCAAACAAAGAAAAAATGATCGAATACCATACATTTTGATTGAATTCGGTCTTGAAAGCAAGAGTTGTTCGTGGTATAATGGAGCAATGACAAAATACATAACGGAAAGACGGTAAAAACCGTCGGGAACGTAGCCCCTAGGGGCTATTTGCTGTATGTCTACAGCAAATAGAAAGGGTTTGACAGGAGATAAACCTCCGTGAGAGTAGCGGCATATCCGCCGAACGGGGTGTGTCTAAATAAATACAACTACATAGTAAAAAACAAGCGCGTGGCGCGCCTCCTCCTTCAAGTGATTTTTCGGGTGAGGGGGTGCACCCCCTGTCGGTTGGATACAACTGACAAAAAGAATTTATTTGAAAAAAAATTTGAGCCAGAGAAAGTCACAGAATAAGGAGGACGATGATATGGCAGGTATCTTATTAGAACAGGAGAATCGTAATTACGAAACTCCGACAATCGACGTGATCGAAATCGCGACGAAGGATGTTGTATGCGCTAGCTTGACGCCCGATCAATCGGGAACGGAAGGCGGTGCGGCAGGCGACGGATGGCTGTAAGGAAAGGAGGGCGAAAGGATGAAGAAAATTTTTAAGAAATTTGGTTTATCTTTGGCGGCAATGGCTTGCGTAGTATGCGCAGGCTTTGGTGTTGCGCTCGGTTTTTCGAAGGACGTTCCTACGGCGAAAGCCGCAACGATTACGGAACTTCCTGACAGCGATTATTACATTGCCAGCGCAGGCTTGCGTTTGGTCAACGACGCGGACGGTGCGGCTTTGCGCTTTAACACCAATCTGATCGCGGATCAATACGCGAACGTGGTGGAATCGGGTACGTTGATTATTCCCGAAGTGCGTTATGACGGGCAGTTGACGCTCGACGACTTGAATAACGAAGCGAAAAAGAAACCGGCGCACGTTGTCACGAAAGGCAAGGTTAACGGCAAGGACGTGGACCTGTGGTACGATTTTGGCGAAGTTGGCGGCGATACGTTTATGAGAACGACGGCATATCTTTACGATATTCCCGAAGTTTGGTACGGCGCGCGTATGATCGCGGTTTCGTACATAAAAGATGCCAACGGCAATATCAAATACACGACGGTATTGGACGAAGTAGACGGCGTTCGTATGAATCGCTATTCGATGTCGGACGTAGCGTCGAGATTTGCTAATTCTGCGGAATACGCAGACCGTGTAGCGCCGTACATCGTGGACGAAGTGACGTTGACGTATGCTATGCCCGACGGCAGCAAGCAGACGGAAACGGTGGCATACGGGTCGAAAGTAAGCGGTCCTACGTACGATAAGGATTATTATGTAATCTCGGGCGCGACCGACCAATACGGCAACGCAGTTAACTTCGCAACGTACAATGCGACGTTGCCCGTGACGATCGACGTGGAATTCTTGACGAAGAAGACCGTTTCGACGCAGTTGATTAAGGACGGTTATCTACCTACCAATACGTCTACGGATAAAAATGGTATCGCGTACAGCGAATACCGTGCATGGCAGAACGGTTCGACTGCGACTGTGGTAACGGAAGGTATCCCCAACGGTTACAGCTCGGTATACCGCTTGGATTGGTATCAACAGAGTTACAGCCTTTGGAAGGCTGATGGTCGTGTGCTTTATCGTAACGTTTATGACCAAACAGATAT
This sequence comes from Clostridia bacterium, assembly GCA_017467265.1. Classification (GTDB taxonomy): domain Bacteria; phylum Bacillota; class Clostridia; order Christensenellales; family Borkfalkiaceae; genus Scatosoma. The sequence continues at coordinate 20,698 of JAFTSO010000045.1, read as the reverse complement.
TTCCGGTTATGAACGCGTTACGTTCGGCGTAAAACTGGAAACGAACGGTACGGCTCATATCAAATTCTTGAATGGTACGATTGCCGAAGGTAAGACCACGGTTGCAAACGAGTGGCTCTTTGTTGAATTGGTTCAAACGTCTGCCAACGTATGGTCGGCGACCGTTACGAACGTAGACGGCGACGTTTACTATACCAGAGAAAACATTACCAGAGGTAGTAGTGGCCTTAGCGACGTTGACTCTATCGCTAGTTTGTTATTCCAGGCTAACTCGACTTGTATGCAATTGATTTCCTGTACAAGTACGGAAAGTACGGCAAGCGTTTATTTCACGGAAGTAATCGGTCAATTCGATACGTCCGATTTCGATAACGGAATCCCCGAAAATGCGGCAATCCTTTGGAATCACGTTTGGCAGGACTACTACTTCACGGGCGGCGGCGGCGCTGAAGGCGAATATGCAGAAGACGTGGCGGCTCCCAAAGGCTTTAACTATGTCAACTATTACAGCTGGACTTCGACTACGTCTAACGACTTCCCTAAGACGGGACATTTGAATGACTCGGACATCAGCGCATACAGCGATTTGTGGTTTGCGATGAAGGTGGTAAACGGTCTGGATATTTACGTGCAAGGTGGAGCTCTCTATACGGGCGGTGATTGGTTGTACGTGCATATGGCGCAGGCAGACGACGGGACGTGGACGAAGACGTTTAGCTCTCCCGATGGCTACTCTGCTACGCAAACGAATCTTACGGGTTACAAATATACGGTCGATTATACCAACCAAACTGTTACCCTTGCAGAGGAAAAGGTTACGTTAATAAACTTACTCAACTATCTGCCTACTGGTTACTCGGGTGATTATACGGGCGGTGGCACTGGTTCGTATCCCAGACACAAGGGTTCGGGCGTAACCACCACGGCGTATTTTACGGACGTATTGGCAATTAGAAAGGACGAAAAGGAAATCGTCTCTCCTACCCCTCCTTCGCATGCGGCAAACCCCGAAACTTTCGATCCCGACATTTCGGAAGACGCAGTTGCGGTACGTACGTCCATTTGGAGAGACGATAGACACGGTCTTAGCACTTCGACGAGCGAACCCGCTCCCGAAGGTTTTAGCAACGTAGTCGAATTCAACTGGCCCGATAACCCGAAGAATTGGGCTGAAACCGGTACGAATCTTGACGTAGCTACAATTGGCGACGCGAGCTTGGATATCAGCAAGTACAGCGACCTTTATTTCGCGGTTAAGATGATTGGCGGTAATAATATTTATATCTGTGGCGGTTTGTCTTACACAGGTGGCGATTGGTTGTACGCGCATTTTAGTAAAGCAAGCGACGGTACGTGGTCGTTGTCGCTGGAATCTGCTGACGGTTACGTTGAGAACAACATACAGACGGGTATCGTTTCTACTACCTTGAAGGGCTTGCTGGTCTATCATGCAAGTACGGATGCAGAACCTTGGAATACGGGCTTCTATCCCACGAAGGCTGCAGACGCTACGCAGGCGCTTGTATATTATACGGAAGTTCTCGGTGTTCCTGACGTAGAAATGGACGAAAGAGTAATTTGGTCGGCGGTAGATAAATCTGTGCCTACCGATGATGTAATCGGTATTCCTACAGGCTTTACTTCATTATATAAATATACAAATTTCACGATGGACAAATTCGCGGCTTTGGATTTGTCGAATACCGTTTACGAAGAACTTCGTTTTGGTTTGATTTTTAATCAAAATGTTTATTTGACTGATGCTTATAACGATTTTGAAGGTTATGCTTCATCGAGTTATGCAAACTTTAGATTGAACACCAGCAATGCTGGTCAGATGTATGTAGTAGACCTTGTTAACAACGGCAACGGCAGTTGGACGGTGACGATAAATACTACGGTTTACTTTGACCCCGTAGCGGACGCTAACGGCAATGACCTTGGCACGCAGAACCAACCTTCGTATACGGCGACGGTATCGGGCAATAGTTTGTCTGGAATTATGTCGACACTTCTGCAAAATGCGACGGGATTGACGGTTTACTGTACGGAAGTGCGTGGTTCGCACACGTGTTCGTACGGCTATACCGATTCGCTCGGCGACGGCTATTTGCAGGATTACTGCGCGTGCGGCGAGAAAATTGGCGATATGTATCCTTTCGCGCACGGTATCGACGCAGAAGCAACGGAAGTGAACGACAGTATTTGGCGTAATAACGATTATGCGCTTAGTACGCCCGATCAGGTTGCTCCTGCAGGCTTTTACAACATTGAAATGTACAGATGGAACCTTAACAGCGTAATCGTTAACGGCGTACCTTACGGTTCTACCGCTAAAGATATGCCTTTGACCTGCCTTGACGAAGCGGACGTTAGCGGTTATGACGAAGTATGGTTCGCAATGAAGAACGTAGGCGGTACGGGCTTCTATATTCGTGGCGCTCAGGCGTATACGGGTGGCGATTGGTTGTACTACCATTTGGTAAAGGTAGACGGCGCTTGGACGTTGTCCTTTAGCTCTCCCGACGGCTACGTTGCTAACAACGTACAAACGGGTATCGTGGGCGATACGCTTAAAGATATTTTGTCGTATAACGGATATTCGGAGGAGAAACCTTGGAACAGTGGTGCATATCCTACCAAGGCAGATGGTGATACCACGACGGACGTAAAGATTTACTTTACGGAAATTCTTGGTGTTATTGCATGCGATCATACCGAAGGCGTTAAATACGTATCCAACAACAACGGTACGCATAACGAAGTTTGTGCAAACTGCAATAAGGTATTGAATGCAAACTTGACTTGTGCAGGCGGCGAGGCTACCTGTACGGCAGCGGCTATATGCTCGCTTTGCGAAACGGCATACGGTTCGGCTCTCGGACATAAGAACACGACTTGGTCGTGGGGTAAAGAAATCTGCGGCGTCTGCGGTGAAACTGTAGGCACGGCGGCAACGATTGCAAGCAGTGCAATTATCGACAGCGCAAACGCACATCTCACCCTTTCGAATAATGCAGCGGGCGTCTCGGCTCCTGCAGGCTTTAGCTCGGTCACCAATCTCTTCTCGGCAAGTGGCAACACGTGGAGCGCTAAGATTTTGGGTTCGGCTGATTTTGCGCAAGCGGATCTTAGCGCGTTCAGCGAAGTTTGGTTTGCAATCGCTCTAACAGGCGGTCATTTCACCAATACGGCAGCGAGCTGGAATCCGATTGACGCGGATAACCAGTTGATATGGTTTAAATTCCATATGACGCAAACGGCAACAGGCGTATGGACGGTATCTATCTATATGGCTGATACATTGTATGGTACCTTTGAAAACAGACCTGGCACAAAGATTTATAACCTTATCGAAAACAACAACAACGGTTTGAGATTGGTTATCTATCAGCAGAACGACGGTACGAACTCCAACGCAGACGTAAACGTTTACGCAACGGAAGTTCTCGGTGTATTCGAAACGGGTATTTCCGAATATGCAACCAACGTTTGGGATCATATCTGGAATGCGGATGGTGTAGGTACAGTGGTGGATGTAGCGTTGCCCGAAGGATTTACGTCGGTAAACAAAGTGACTTGGTCGGGTACAAGCGATAATAACTACTGGCCTAGTGGAAAGCTGAACGCAAGCACGGATATCAGTGGTTACAGCGATCTTTGGTTTGCGATGAAAGTTGAAAACACGGATATTTGGTGTGAAGGTGTAGGTAGCTATACGAGTGGAGGCTGGTTGTATTTCCATCTCCATCAAAATAGCGACGGTTCGTGGTCAAAGGCGTTTAGATCCCCCGACGGTTGGTATAATGACTCCAAGCAACAGAATCTCAGCTATAATAACTTGAAGAATTTATTAGAATATATTGGCGGAGGAGTATACTATCGCGGTTCTTATCCTAACTGGGTAGCTTCGGGTGTAGAAGGCATTGTATACAGCACCAACGTTGTCGGTATTAAGAAGTGCGACAGCCACTCTGCGGATCAGATCGTCAATAACGGCGATGAAACGCATGACGTTATCTGTAGTAAATGCGGTACGATTGTAAACGACAACGTAGCTTGCTCGGGTGGTACGGCTACCTGTACAGAGAAACCCGTATGTTCGGTATGCGGTGTTGAATATGGTTCGGCGCTTGGACATAGAAACGGGACGTGGGACGGCAACAACTACAACTGTGTAGACTGCGGTGCACTGATTGGTACAGTGGTGAATGAACTCGACAAGCAGAACGTTGTACTCTTCGAAAATGCATCGTCGATTACGGCAAATGCAGAAACACCTGCTTATATCACGATTACAGAAGATTTTGATTTGGATAGCGTTACCAGCATTACGCTTAACGGCGTAAACTATGCGGCAACGGTTGAAGGTGGCAAGATTAAGATCAACGTTATCCCCAAAGACGTATTCGGTGAATACATTGTGGAAGCAACAGTTGTAATTAAGGGCAAGTCCTTCGATATTACGGCACCCGTTCTGGTGGTGACCGATTTGATCACGACGAACGAAGGTTTGTTGAACGTAAGAAAGATCCTTCGTGGCGCAGATCTTGGCAAGGACGCACAGGGTAAACAGATCTATGACGAATTCTTGGCTATCGGCGGCAAAGGCGGCGAAACCACGATGAATGGTGACGGCTACTATATGCTCGGTGCTGATATTTCGATGACGACGGAAAAATCGTACGTATTCGGTACTTCGTACGTTCCTTTCGTTGGTACGTTCGACGGTAACGGCTACATCTTGAAGAACTATAGACAGAACAACTGGTTCAGTTCAACGAAGATTGAGGTGGATCAAGCTACTTATAATACGCTGGAGCCGAGCTATCGAACGTCGTCGACAAACAAAGACACTGGCGTAACGACCTACTATCAGTATACGGCTACTAGCAGACAGGATAACTATCTCAAGGCTGACCAGCTTGCAAAGGGTACGGATATTGATAGCGGTGTCTACGGTACGTATTTGGAAGGCTCGCTCTTCGGCGTCCTCAACGGTACGGTTAAGAACGTAGCATTCACGAACGTTGAACAGGCAATCTTCACCAACATCGTACACTCTGGTAGCGGTAAATTGCAAGACGTATACATTCAGATTTCGGATCTTCAACACAATAGTAATATTTACGTGCCTATCCTTTTCGCTCGTGGCGAAATTGGGGCAGGTACGCTCACAAACGTTGTAATTGACGTACAGGGCGCAACTATGGAAGTTGCATCTCCTGGCTCGCGTTTCCCTTCGCTTGGTAAGTGGTATACGGCGAAGAACGTAGCAGTGTACGGCTTTGATACGGATTGGATCAGTTCTGACGGTAATCGCGGTAACGTTTATCGTGACAGCGATGACGTTCTTAGCGACGGTAGTGCAGCTGGTATCTACGTTGAATATGTGGCAGACGAGGAAGGCAAGATCTCGACCAACGGTGCGAAATTCGTGCAGGTTATGCTTGACGACAGCATTTGGAAGATCGTTGACGGTAGAGCTTATCTCAAGAGAGTTGACGTAAGCGGTACGACGCAAAAAGATCCTTCTAGCAATCCTATAGAAAGCGGTGCAGGATATAATCTTGTTTGGAATGATGACGTGGTAGGTGCGTTTGATGCAATCAAGTTTATTGACGACACTACGTTCGCTGCTTATAACGAGAAAGCTGCGTTCGGTGCAAACCTTGCGGATCTTAACGATTTCACCAAGAAGCAGATTATTGTAGGCGATTATTTGACCTACGGTAGCATTCTTAAAGACAACGGTATTGAGATAAATTACGAGCCCGAAGAAGATTTGTACGGTCTCTATACCATTAATAACACGATCTTTGTATTGTCGGAAAGTGAAGAAGGCTTTATGCTTGCGGCACAGGAACTTTGCCGCCGCTTGTACGGCTGGAATCAGTTTACGTACGAATATTTGGATGGTGAAAACGCGTACGGACTTGTCTTGAACGAAAGTCTTACCATTAAAGCAGAGATGGTGGGCAATTTCACTTCGCACGTAGCGTTTGAGAATCGTCAGGAAGCTAATACGGATAGCAACGTTTTGGGGGATATGGGCTACAACTCCTATGCACCGTACAGCACCTACGTCGAAATGCACAACACGTTGGATTATTTCAGCGATAATACGCAGGATGAAACCACGAGAGAGTGGACGAAGGTTTGGCAGTCGGCGTACGACTTCGTCAAAGCAACGGACAGCAGCGGTAATGTGATATTGGATACAAATAATAATACCGCACAGGTTTGCTATCTTGCACACGGCGATGCGGACAACTTTGCAACGATGCTTACACGCGTTGAGTCTGTTATTGTCAAGCAGGCGTTGGCGAATAAAGATATGACGGCGATCAACTTTATGTTGGAAGACAACACTTACTACTGCAAGTGTTCGGCTTGTGCGGCATTTAGCCAACCTGCAACGCCGCAGCTCGTATTCTTGAACGAATTGGCGAAGAGATTGAGAGTAAACTCGCAATTGGTTGCAAGCAACAGAACGATCGACGTTGAATTCTTCTCGTACAATGCATACTCGCCTGCTCCGACGCTGAGAGATAGCGATATCACGGCGCTTAACGGTTTGAAATCCAGCCTTGGTATTGATTATGAAACAGTAGAAAACGTGAATTATACGGTAGATACGGGTATTACTTATGCAAGTAAGATTGATAACGATACCTTCCCGACGACGGTATTGAAGGCAGAAGACGGTTTGCGTTTGTACTGGACCAGCCACGAGGCGAACCACTCGTTCAATCTTGAACACGAGGCGAACGCGCATATGTACCTTGGTTTGCTGGGTTGGATCGCGTCCATCGGTGCAGAAAACATCGACGTGTTTATGTATCAGGCGGCGTACCGTGATTACTTCATCCCGCTCAATACGTGGGAATATCAGCTGAACTGGTATCAGTCGTTGAACAAACTGGGCGTAAACAATCATATGTTCAACCTGGGTAATATCTATAACGCACCGAACGCACAGACGGGCTTTGCGGCGTTTAAGTCGTACATCGACAGCCGTGCGATGACGGATATCAACGTGACGTTTGAGCAGCTGAAAGACGAATTCTTCGGTGTGAACGGCTATTACGGTCCTGCAGGTCCTACAATGCGTACCTACTTCGAAGAGCTGGTATCTGTCTACGACGATCATAAGCAGGGCGAAGAGAATGAGTTTGCGGCAAAATCTACGGAGTATACGGACGTATTCTTCAGCAATGGCGGTAGCTACGTTGCAGGCTGGATCACGCAGATCTATGATGGTCAGTATAATACGGACTACAACCTGCAGGCGTTCTTCAACGGCTCATATGGTTTGAATCAGAGCAAATTTGTATTCGCGGAAGATTCGTACACGGTTGATTTTGGTCAAAATACAGGTGATCAAACTGCGGTTCTGACGACAAGAAAGAACGTATATCACCACTCGAATTATGGTTCGCAGCTCGATACTTTGGTGGCGTGGTACAACTACTGTCAAACGGCACTTGCACTTGAAGGGGTATCTGGAAACGCAACCTACACGAAACGTATCAACGTAGAGGCACTCTTCCCTGAATATGCGTGCTTGTTGCTGGAATCCGAATATCAGATGATCTTTACCAGAAGCAAGAATACAGCAAACTTCACGTTAAAGAGTGCTACGTGGGTAGCTCCTAAAGTTGGCGAAACGCAATTGAATTATCAAGACTTCTATACGAGAGTAAGAGGTCTGGGTGTTTCCGTACCGAGTGAATTCTATAACTTTGATTCGACAAAGCGTGATAATGCTACGGTACTCGCTGACAAACTGAATGGAAGAACAATAACGGTTAGTTTCCAAAAATATAATAGTTGGAATATTTTTAGTCCTTGGTCTTCTGCTAATATTTCTGAAACCTATGCGCCAGAAGCGTCGTTCTTCAAGAACTGGGGCGTAGATTTCACGGCAACAACCTAAAACCAAAACAACTCTTGCTCTCTTTCCCGAAAGGGAAGGAGAGCAGGGGACTTGCTTTGAAAACAAACTGCGGTATATTCGGCGGTGAGCCACCGCTGGCGAGTCTTACCACTTTGCGCCCGTGACATATCCTTGTCATTACGAGGAGCGGTACGCGACGAAGTAATCTCGCATAGAATACGGCAAAGAGATTGCTGCGGCGATTCAGTGACAAAAGGCAACGATTCCGCAAAAATAAGATATAAAAAAAATATTATATATAAATATAATGTAAGGAGAAACAATTATGAGAAAGAAAGGTTTAACGAGAGCATTAGCTTTGGCGCTTTGCGCGATTGCAGCTGTACCCGCAGCGGCGTGTAGCACGACCGGCGGCAGTGGCGGCGAGGCAATCGACAGCTCCAGAACGCAGGTACGTGTGTACCACTACAACGCAGGCTACGGCGACAAATGGGTTTATGAATTGAAAACCAACTTTGAAGCGTTGATGGCAGATCGTTCCTTCGAAGAAGGTAAAACGGGCGTACAGGTGCTCATTACGGGTGATATGAGCGCGAGAACGGCTGAACAGTGGCGTGCTGAACAGTACGACGTGCTGTTCCTGGAAAACCCCCAGGAAATCTACACGATGGTGACGACGGGCGTTTTGGAATCGCTCGACAGCATTGCAAAAGTGGCAAACCCTGACGATAACAACCAGACGATTATCAGCAAAATGACGGAGCAGCAGCAGGCTGCATATACCTATGACGGGCATTTGTATGCGTTCCCGCACTATGCAGGTAACTACGGTATCATCTATAACAGAGATATGTTTGAACAGAAAGGTTTCTTCCTTGCGGCAGAACCCGACGAAGATACGGGCGATATTTTGATTTCGGCTACCAACCCTACGAAGAGCGTAGGTCCTGACGGTCAGCCGGGCACGGAAGACGACGGTTTGCCCAGAACGTATCAGGAATTCTATGATCTGTGCGCGGAAATCGACGCAGCAGGTATTGATCCTCTTTGCTGGCCCGGTCAGTATCAGACGCACCACATTATGCAATTCGTGGACAACCTGACGATCAGCAACTTGGGTTATGAACAGGCGAATTTGAACTATACGATGGACGGTACGGCTACCGACCTTATCGTATTCAACGACGACGGTTCGATCAAATTTGAAGACGACGGCGAAACGCCCGTTGTAGAAAGCGTTGAAATCAATGAAGAGAACGCATATCTGTTGGCTCGTCAAAAGGGTAAATACGACGCGTTCAAGTTCTTCCAGACGATTTTGAGCAACGAAGACAACTACAACGAACAAGACAGCATCAAGGATACCAGAAGATCGCACGTTGAAATGCAGCAGATGTTCCTGGAAAACGGCAGCCTTGGTATGAGAGAAAATGCAATGCTCGTGGACGGTTGCTGGTGGCAGATGGAGGCAGACGCTACCTTCGAACGTATGAAGAGCTATGACGAAAAGTGGGCGAAGGAAAACCGTAAGTTTGGTTGGATGCCCCTTCCTCAGCCTACGGAAGAGGCGGCAGAGGCGATTGCAAACGGTACGAAGAAGAGCACGTTCAGCGATTATCTGAACGCGGTGGCTTGCATAAAATCGGGTTTGACCGACGCTGCGAGAGAAGCGTCCTTGGAATTCTTGAAATATGCATACACGGACGAAGCTCTTGCGAACTTCACCTACACGGTAGGCGCGACGATCGGCGTTGAATATCTCGACGTAGTAGATCGTTCCAAGCTGACATATTATGAATCGACGTTGATCGATTACATTAACAAATCGGATATCGTATATCCCATTTCTGGCACAAAGACGTATATTTCGAACGTATCCGCGTTTATGGCACAGAAGAAATACTGCTCGCCCGGCGTTCAGGACGTTCTCGAAGCGTTTGCACCTTATAAAGCAAAGAATATGAGTGCAGAAGAATACTTTATCGGTCACCAGAACCACTTCAAGGGTATCATTTGGTAATAGGAGGCTGCTATGCAGAAAGCAAAGAAAGTGGGGTTAGGGCAGAATACCTTAAAAAGCCGCTTGTTTTACGCGTCTTTGGTAATCATCCCTACCTTACAATTTCTCATCTTTTGGGTGTTCGTAAACTTTAACTCCATCTTGTTGGCGTTCAAAGTTTTCGATAAGTCCGCCGCCTCTATGAGTGATTTCAACTGGGGGTTGGGGAACTTTAAGCATTGGTTTACTTCCGCTAGCATCAAGGGTATGAAGTACAACTACAAAGACGTACTTCCCGCCCTTGGGGTGACGATGAAATCATACGTCATCACCTTAGTTGTTGGTTTGCCTTTGGGCTTGTTCTTCTCATATTATATGTTCAAGAAAATGCCGGGCTCGAAGCTGTTCCGCGTGTTGCTGTTTATGCCTTCGATTCTTTCGGCTGCGCCTTTGGCGGTTATTTTCTTGAATATGACGACGAGCTTTTTGGGCGGTCCTGACGGCTGGTTCCCGTTGCTCGACTTTGACAAAAACAAGTTCTTCTCGATGACCTTCTTCGGATTGTTCATCAGTTTCGGTACGAGTGTATTGATGTACACGAATAAAATGGATTCGATCGCTCCCGAAATCATCGAATCGGCGCATTTGGACGGCGCGAACGGTATCAAAGAATTTTGGTACATCGTATTGCCGCAGACCTTCTCGATCGTACAGGTATTCTTGATCACGGGTTTTGCGGGTGCGTTCTCCAACCAAGGCAACGCGTTCATTTTGTTCGAATATTCTTCGCCTAGGGAAATCACGTCCCTCGGGTTCTTGCTGTGGAACGGTATCCGTGACGCAGGCGTTTCGATGAACAAAATGGCCCCGTATGCGGCGCTTGGTTTGATCATTACGATTGTTGTCGTTCCTCTGACCTTCTTGTTTAGATGGTTGATTGAGAAGTACGGCTGGAAAGAAGAGTAAGGAGGTGGAAAAATGGCAAAAGAAGCTAAAAAAAGAGATAACTTTTCACCCCTTACCGTGATTATGCTCGTGTGTTTGACGGCATACTGTATTGCGCTCATCTTTATGCTCGCTTGGGCATTGTCGCAGTCGCTCAAACATTCGCATTTGTTCACGTATGACCCCGTTAAGATCCCGAATAAGGAGTCGTTTACGCTCGATAATTTCAAGGCTGTATTTATTAATATGAATACGAACTGGAGAGGCGGAACGCAGGGTAGCCCAAACTTCTTGGGATTGCTCATCAATACAGTGTCCTATTCGGTGGGTGGTGCGTTCTTGAATGCGGCGATCACCTGTTTGATTGCGTACCTTACGGCGAGATACAATTACTTCTATTCGAAGATTTTGTACGGTATCGTTATCGTCGTTATGGTCGTGCCCATTGTCGGTGCGCAGGCATCGGAAATTCAGATGCTCCGTTATATGCATCTGTATAATACCCGTTTTGCGTTCATTGTTTTGAAGGCGAGCTTTGTTGGCGGCGTATATTTCTTGGTGTTCTACGCGGCGTTTAAGTCTATTCCGATGACGTACACCGAAGCTGCAATGATAGACGGTGCGAGTGACTGGTGCATTATGGTGCGCATCTGTTTGCCCCTCGTACTCAACGTATTCATGACGGTATTCCTGATTACGTTTATCCAGTACTGGAACGACTATCAATTACCGCTCGTATATATGCCCGACTATCCTACGCTCTCGTACTATATCTTTATGATGAAGATGTCGAGTCAACCGATTAGAGGCGACGGTTTGAAATTCCCGATCAACGCAGCGTCCGAGCCGTTGAACTTGGCGGCGGCGATGATTTTGATCGCACCCGTACTCATCATCTTTATTGCATTGCACGAAAGATTGATGGGCAACCTTTCCGTAGGCGGTATCAAGGGCTAATGGAAAATCTGACAAAAAGAAATAATTAAGGAGATAGAAAATGAAGAAAAAATTATGGATTACGTCCTTATTGGCGGCTCTGTCCATAACGGCAGCGGTGGGGGGCGTAGCGCTTGCGAACGAGCAACCGCTCGTCACCGACGCGGCTGAAAATTGGCAGGTCGGCACGATCGACAATTTGTACGCATACGGTACTTCGTTCGAAGTGCCTGCGGCGACGGTTGAGGTCGGTGGGGAGACGGTCGAAGCTACGGCAACGGTCACCTATCCTAGCGGTTTGACGGTTGTTACGCAAAACGTTCCGCTTAACCAGGCTGGTCAGTACACGGTCACGTACCGTGCGGTTGTTGGCGATATGCATTGCGTCGAAGAAAAGACGTTCAACGTTGTCAACAAAGGATATTTGGTGCAGAGCGACAAGAGTACTGTTCAATACGGTAAATATACGGGCTTTGGATCGAATTCCAACGGTTTGCAGGTGCGTTTGGCAAAAGGCGATACGTTGTCCTTCTCGCAGCTCATTGATGTGGACAAAATCACGGAAACGGATTCGCTGCTCGATTTGTTCATTACGCCTGACGTACTCGCGTCGTATGATTTCAGTAGATTGATTATGACGTTTACCGACGCAATCGATCCTACGCAATACGTCCGTTTCCAGCTTAGACGATACGCAGCAGAAGACCGTGGCTTTGGTACGAGTTACGTTGACGTTAGCGTAAACGGACAAGCGGAGTGGGGACAAGAAAACGGCGTGTATAGAACGGGTTGGTTCGGTTCGCCGTTCGTTTCGTCTTTCTCTGCCACACAGCACAAAGGTGGCGCTTGGTCGGGGGATCTTGTACAGCTCACGCCCGACATAAATTCGTGTAAGATTACGTATAATCCTCTGACGATGGAAACAAAAGTCAGATCCTCGCATATCGCATACTTGAATGACCCTGCGTTGTTCGAGGATGTATGGGAAGGTTGGCCCAGCGGTCAGGCAAAATTGACCATCACGGCAGATGAATTGAAGGGCGAAACGGCGAACTTCTGTATTAAGAGCGTGTTCGGCGTTGATCTTACGAACGATTCGTTCGTGGAAACGGACGCTCCTATGATCACGCCTTCGCTTGCTGACGCGGATATGCCCAAGGGCGAAGTCGGTCAGGCGTATAAAATTCCTGCAGCTTTTTCGTTAGACACCTATTCGGGCGTATGCGAGACGAAGATGAGTGTGTATCGTGATTTTGCGAGCGTAACCCCGATCAGCGTAGGTGTTGTGAACGACTCGTTCACCCCCACGGTGGCAGGTTGGCACACGATCGTTTACACGGCGAAGGACGCTCTGGGCAATGAAGGCAAAGCGTACCGCAACGTTTACGTAGCGGAAGATCTCGGCGAAATCGAGATTACGTTGCCCGACTCGGCTGTTTCGAGTGCAAATCTCGGTAGCTGGGTGCCTGTTGATGCGCCTATATACACGGGCGACTGTGGCAACGCGAGTGTAAAAACAGTCGTCACGTTCAACGGCGAAGAAATCGAAATTGTTGGCGGTTTCCGTCCCGAGGTTGCAGGCGAATACAAAGTCACCTACATCGTGACCGACTATATCGGCAGAACGGGTACGGCAGAATACACCGTAGAAGGTGTGGCGGCAGAAGGCTACGTCCTGTTGGAAAAACTGATATTGCCGCAGATTTTTGTATCTGATTATAACTATACGTTGCCTGCATTGAAGGCAAATACTTATGTAAACGGTTCGCGCGAACAGGCGCTTTGCGACGTTGTGATCACCGACAAGAACGGCGAAAAGACGTATAAAGCAGGCGACACGTTCAAACCGTCCGTTGCAGAAAACGGCGACAAAGTGACGGTGGCTTATACCTGCGGTGGCGCGGTGCTTACCGAGAGAGAAATCCCTGCGGTTATCGTGCAGAACGGCGATAAGATCATCGCAAAGAACTACGTGTATGGCGAAAGCGTGACAACGTCTTATAAGGACGAAAACGACGAGTGGTACAGCGCAGGTGCAGCGATCATCGCCAACGAGGATTCGGCGCTTTGCGGCTGGACGTTCGCTACGCCTCAGCTCACTAACAACTTCTCGCTTGTTCTCGAAGGGATTGCAAACCGTACGAAATTCGACGGTCTTGTGATCACGCTTACCGACTCTGTAAACGAAGAAGAGGCGATCAGCCTTACGTTAATGAAGAAGGGCAGCGGTACGACGGCGAGCAGCGGCGATACGGCTATCGATATTATGACGGCGGGCTTGGCGGTAAACAAGCAGTATACCATCAAGTATGCGGACGGTAAATTCACGTTTGCGGATATGAATATTCCTGTAAAGACGACGGTGAACGGCGAAGCGTTTACGGGTTTCTCGTCCAGCCTTGCATATCTCCGCGTGGAAATGATCAACGCGAAGAAGGATGCGGCGTATAAGATTCGTACGGTAAACGACTCGAATATCACGCGTAGAAATCAGGAAATCTTTGCTCCGAACTTCCAGATCTTGGGTGCTTTCGGCGGTAACCTTTCTTTGAATCAAGTATATGAAATTTTCCCTGCAATCGCGAACGACGTATTTGCGCCGCAGGTAGATATCACGATGACGGTAATCGCTCCTGACGGTTCGATTGTCACGGACACTAACGGCACGTTGTTGCAGAACGTTCCCACGGATAAATCGTATTACATCATCGCTTCGCAGTACGGCAAATATGATATTGCGTATTCGGTAGTGGAAAGAGATTGGGTGACGACGAATCCTTTGAACGTCACCAAATCGGTATTCGTTGTGGACGAAGTTGCTCCGCAGGTGAAATTCACCAACGCAACGCAGACGACGGCGAAGGTAGGCGACGTGATCACCTGTCCCGACGTTGTATTCCAGGATAACGTGACGGCAAACGAAGATTTGCTGGTGGTAAGAGGCGTATTCACCGCACTTGGTCAGTATATGTTGTTTGAAGATGGCGAAAACGCAATTAAGTGCTCGTATGCAGGCGATTACAAATTCATCGTTATGGTTTACGACGCATTTGGTAATATGAGCTCCGTAACGCACACGATTACGGTGACGGCGCAATAAGGAGGTATGAGCTATGAAATTTAAGAAATTAACGGCTAGTTTGTTATTAGCAGCTTGTACGTTCGCGTGTGCTTGCGGCGATAAGGGCGGCAGCAACGGTCCTGCTACGCAGGGTGTTATCAACGAGCCCACAACGCTCACGGGGTACGTGGACGGTATGTTGCACGACGTAAACGTGGATTTCGATAATCCCGTTTCCGATTTTGCAGTCAACGGTCAGAGCGCTTATCAGGTTGTTGCAGGTTCTATGAATTCCACGAAGGCAGCTGCTTACGTTGTAGAAAACGTAAAAAGAGCAACGGGGGCGGTTCTTGCGATGGTAGAGCAAGCGGACGTGACGGAAGTCACCGATAACACGCAGTACATCTTCGTAGGTTGCGAAGATCTGTATAAAGAATTGGGCGGTGAAATGCCCGATTACGATACGATCGGCGTATCCGGTTATCAAATCGTCACAGTCGGTAAAAACGTGTTCATCAACGCATATACGCTTGGCGGCTATCAGATGGGCGTGCTCGCATTCTTGCGTGAAACACTCGGCTACGATATGTTGTCGGATCAAGTGGTCATTTTTGAAAAGGACGGTGCTGTGATGCCTGCGATGGACATTGTAGAACGTCCCGACTTTGATTATCGTCAGCCTAACGGTATTTCGACGACGACTTCGGAACAGTTCGGTATGGGTTATACCTATATAGATCCGATGATTTCCACGGGTACATCTTGGATGCACAACTGGAAGGACTTCGTCAATCCCGACGACGAGAGCTTGCCTCGCGAGTGGACGTCGAACGACGAAACGAAGTGGCAGGGTTGCTGGACGTCGCGCGGTAATAAGGAATTGTACACGGGCTTGATCAATCACCTTGCGAATAAGATCAAAGGGTTCTTGATTGCGAACCCTACGAAAGACTCGATTATGATCGGTCAGCACGACATCGGCGGCAACACGCCGCAGGTACAGAACTGTAAGTGTGACGCTTGTAAAGCAAGCTATGAATACTACGGCACGATGGCAGGGGCTTGGCTTTCGATGTCCAACCGTGTTTCCGTGTTGGTGGACGAGTGGCTGCAAACCCCCGAAGCAATCGCAATCTTCGGCGGCGTAAAAGAGTGGCACTTGGTAGAGCTTGTATATCATACGTCGGTACAGCCGCCCGTTGAAAAAGACAGCAACGGTATCATCTTGGACGAAAACGGTTGTGGTACGCCCAAGGTTGAAAAATGGTTTGACGAAGAAGGTAATATGTACGACTGGGATGAGGCTTGGACGGCAGAAGACGGTACGTCGCTCGAAAGCGAAACGGTTGCTGCTTGGACGGCAATTCGCCCCGACAAACGTCTGTACTGTGCACCCAGCGTAGAATCGATGTTTGCAGCGTCTGCATCCAACTGGGTACACGCTTACACCGAACCTGAAAATGCAGGCTGGAAAATCCTGATCGACGGTTGGTCGGGTTGCGGCGGCGATATTTACATTTGGGCATACGCTCTGAACTCTCAATATATTCTCTATCCCTACAACTCGTTCGATACGAGCTGGGAAACGACGAGATACTTCAAGAAGAGAGGGGCATTGTATATGTTCTGGCAGGGGCAGTACGGCAATACGAACAATGCCGGCTTTACCCAGCTCCGTAACTACTTGGATAGCAAAGTAGAATTTGACGTAAACGCAGATTATCAGTATTACGTAAACAAATTCTTCAAATATTTCTACGGCACGGCAGGCGAAACGATGCAGCGTTTCTTTGAAGAAGTGCAGGCACAAAACCGCTATATTGAAAAGTATAACCAAGTCGCTGGTGGTATTCACAATATCAAGCTCGGCTATGCAGAAAACTGGCCCGAAGGTCTGTTGAGAAGCTGGATGAGTATGATGGCGAAGGCATACGAAGAAGTGGAAGAGGCATACAGAGTTTCCGATCCTGAAATGTATAAGGTCTATACCGATAACATTATGACCGAAGAGCTCTTCCCTATGTATGCATTGATCACGACGTATCCCGACTCCTTCAAGACTACGGATTTGAAAGCGATGCGTTTGCAGTTTATCGATAATTTCTACGCATTGAACAACAAATGGTATGCAGAAGGCCGTATGATGTCGGACATCATTGCAGAGTGGGATTTGGACTAACGGAAAGGAGGACGAAAAGATGAAGAAAATGAAAACATTGCTTTTGAGTCTTGCGATCGGTTTCACTGTTGCGGCGGCAGCTACGGCTGTTGGCTGTAATAAAGACAACGGCGGCGCGACCAGCTCCGATTGGTTCGCAGGCGAAGAAGAAAACGTTGTTGAAATCAAATTTAACAATCCTTCCGTAAAGGTAAATCAATACGAGAGCGCGGTGCTCGATTACTCGGTGAAAGGTACGGCGTCGGCGGTCACGTTCAGCTCTTCCGATCCTACGATCGCGAGTGTGGACGAAAACGGTATCGTTTCGGCGGCTAGCAACGTGGGCACGGTGACGATCACGGCGACGGTGGACGGCATTTCCGCTACTTGTGAAGTTGTGGTTCAAACTGCGCCTTACGCTCCTGAAATTATCCTTAATCAAACGGAATACATTATCGAAAACGGCGAAACATTGTCGTTTACGGTAGAGACAGAGTGGAATCAGAGCGTGCTCGACGAAGAGATCGTATATGCGGCGTCCTTTGCGGAAAATTCCAAAGACGCGGCTGCTACGGTCAGCGTAGAAGGCAATCTGATTAGCGTAAAAGGTAATGCGATCGAAACGGTGGACGTGATCGTATCGACGACGGTACGCGGTATTTATACCAGCAAACAGATCACGGTCAGCGTCGTTGCTCCTTCCTTAAAGATTAAATCTGCGGATGCGAATTTCTTGCCTGGTGAAGGGGTATATAGTACGGCGATATCCACGACGAGCTTGATTGGCGATATGGCAAACAGCCTGCCTTTGGATTTCGTAGTATCCAAGGGCGCTCAGACGATTGACGCTGACATCGCTTGGACGGTGGACGGCGACGCGGTTGCTGTGGAAGAAGGCAATCTTGTCGGGAAGAAGATCGGTACGGCTACCTTGTCGGGTACGGTTAGCTACGAAGGTGAAGAAGCTACGGTGCAGGTAGTATGTGACGTAATTCCGCCCGAAGTACATCTTGATCAAACGGCAGTTTTGGAAGTAGAAGACCTTGCGACTTTGAAGCTGGAACAGCCGCTTTTGGACGGTGACAAAATCCAGAGCGTTGATCTCCACGGTAAGAAGATCAGCGGACGTGTCATTGGTAAGAGTATTAACTTCGTGAAGTCGGAATTCCCTACGGCATCAAAGGATCTTGGTGAACAGCAGATCGTTATCACTACAAATCTCGTTCGTTATACGATGGACGTGACGATCTATACGATGGTCATTAACAACGCGGACGAATTGAATCAGATGCGTCTTCTTGCGGATACGGGTGAAATCGTTTGGAACGACAGATATCAGGTGGAAAAGCCTGCGCAGTTCTATGACGGCTATTTCGTTTTGGGTAACGATATTGCGTATAACAATGTGATTACGAATATGACCGACACGGGTAGTGTTTGGTGGGCATCGGGTGCGTCCAGCGACTTGTCCAGAGGATTCAAAGGTATCTTTGACGGTATGGGCTATAATATCGACGGTTTGTGCGTCGGTAAAAACCCTTCGGGGAGCGATAAAGAAGCAGGCGGCTTGTTCGGTTATCTGTCCACTTCGGGTATCGTTAGAAACGTATCGTTTACCAACGCGGAATTGTACTCAAACTGCGGCTTTATCTGTGCGGCAGGCGACGGTCTTATTGAAAACGTCAGCGTATCGTACAAAAAAATCGGTAACAGTACGGAAACGAACGGTATCAACGGCTCGAACCCCACGAAGATGGGTACGTTCTTCTCGTATATTGTCGGCAACAACGCAACGGTAAGAAACTGTTTGGTTGACGCTTCGGCTGCGGAGATAAATATTCAGCGCGGTGTGTATAACGGCATCAAAACGAACAATCTCGGCTTGGTCGGTAAAGCTCCTAACGTTGAAAATGTAATCGCAATCTGCCCTAACGAAGAAGTATTGAAGGAATCGGGTGCAGACATTAAGGTACATACGTACACTGAACTGATGAGAGATACGAGCGTTTTCGATGAATTCGACAGCTCTATTTGGACGGTCACGGAGCACGGTGTTCCGATGTTCGTTAATCAAGCGGCTACGATTGACGCGGATAAAACGGTAGAATTCCTGAACATTGGCGACACGCTGGTGGCAGGTTTTGAGATGGTCATTCTTACGAACAATCCTTACGTTATGGTCGAAGTAGAAGACGTGGCAGGCGTCACGTACAAAGACGGTATTTTGACGGCAACGGACGAAGCGTTCACCAAGACGGTCACGTTGACGGCAACGTCCTTGTTCAACCCTGCAATCACGGCTACGCACACGGTCTATATCGACAGCTTTGGTACGAAAGTGGAAAAACCGACGTCAGCAACGCCGACGCTCTACAATTCGACCCCCGTTCTTACGATTGGGGATAACAGCTGGATGGGCGAAGAAAACTACGTTTATTTCGGCGCGGAAGTCATCGGTAGCGGTACGGAGCAGATTGTCGTAGACGGCTGGCAAAAGCTCGCTTGGGGTAAGAATAACGTGACGGTGGTATCCGTGAAGAACGGCGTAAGAGAAAACTTCACCGTCGATGTGATTTTGGATTACACAAGAGCAGACGTAAAAGACGCAACGAAGATCGCAGAATCGGCGTTTAGTACGACGAGAGTGAACGGTTCGGAATACACGCTCGTGGACGTTGATCCTGCGGACAGCGAAAAAGCGACGGGCTTTAACAACGTTGAGCAGCTGAATTGTTCGACGGAGTGGAGTACGGCTCTGTTCTACCCCGTGTTCCTGAATATGGACATCAGCGAATATTCGGACGTATGGTTCGCGTTGAAGATCGTCAACGGGCATTGGGTAATGCAGACGGTCAACGTTGAGACGAGCGACTGGGTATATTTCCACTATACGCAGACGAGCGATAAGATGTGGGCGGCGGAAGTATCCTTTGCTGGCTCGACCTATAAGATTGAGTACGACATTAGCGGCAAAAATGCGAACACGATTAGAGAATTGCTGTATCGTAGTGGTTGGGCCAACGGGTTCCTGATGTATAACAACGGAGGGAACGATGTCAACGAAAGCACCCCTACCAGCATCTATGCAACGGAAGTTCTCGGCGTTAAGAAAGCAAACTAACGTAGTAGCCAAAAATAATTGAAACACGACGGCGGCAGAGGCAAAAAACTCTGTCGCCACCGTGCGTAGATAAAACAAAACAAAAAAATATTAATAATGGAGGAAAACTTATGAACAAAATGAAGAAAGCCTTATTGTTAGCTTTATCATTGGCGATGTCAGCAACGTTGTTTGCGGCTTGCGGCAAAGATAAGGGCAACGGCGGCAACACTTCCAGCAGCTCGGCAGCAGGCAGCGAAGTTTCTACGCCCGTAGAAAGCGAAAGCAGCGAAGAAAGCTCGTCTGAAGCAGAAAGCTCTTCTGAACCCGAAGTTGTGAAGTATTCGTTCACGAAGATCGACGGCAACCCCAGAGATCCCAACGCGACGATTACGACGGTGGAATTGGAAGCTGGCGCAACGCTCGATCTTACTGCCCCCGATCCCGTTGAAGGCAAGACGTTTAACGGCTGGGTAGACGGCACGGGTACGGTGTATAGCGGTACGATGCCCGAAGATCACCTGACGTTGTATGCGGATTGGACGATCACGCCGTACACGGTGACGATCAAGCAAGAAGGTCAAGCGGACAAAGTGCTG
>JAFTSO010000044.1 GCA_017467265.1 Clostridia bacterium | reverse complement strand
GGAAACGCTTTCGTCGATTATAACGTAAAGGTCGCAGAAGGTAGCGTTGACGATCTGAAAAATGATATTATATCAGGCAATGCGGAATGTGCTTTCGTGATGAACAGCGCATCCTCCTATACCTACTACGTAAACAACCTTTCGATGTACGATAGTAACACCGCCATTGCAGACACCGTTCTTCAAGAGGTATATCGTATCAATGCTATGGTGCAGAACGGACTTACGCCCGAGCAGGCAGGAGAAATAATGTCTGTTCAGATTGAAAGCGGCACCGAAACACTCGGCAAGGATCAGATGCAGAACTTCTTCTACACCTACATAATGATCTTCGCACTGTATATTCTCGATGAATATGACGACTATTCGGGAGATATAACGAAATCGTTTTGCTTTGCTCGTCATAATGATATTTCCCGTTTATTTTCTTGATTTTTGCCCCCTTTTCCTTATAATAGAGCACGTATTCGCCCTTATCTTTTAGTTCCAAACGCAAATCGTCAAAACGCGCGAGAAGATCGCCGCTACCAAGCTCCGCCCTTTCGCACTCATACGTGCCCAAATACGGCTTTGTAATATCCGTTATCGAGCCTTTTTGCAACGCGGAAAAGGAAAAGAGTAGTGCCGCCACACTTGCCATAATCGAACTTCTCATTTTAACCGTTTTCATAACCGCAGTTTGTGTATTCCGCTCTGATTTTATACAAATTCTTTAACGCTTACGTTTTTTAATCACACGTTCACTGTTAAAAATGACCCCGACGATAAACCCGATCATCATCACGTACAACCATAACAAAAACACAATCACCGTAGTCAATGCGCCGTACAGTTTTGTCAGATTTCCGATCTTTAAGTAGATCGAAAATCCCAGAGCCGCCACCGCCCACAGCCCCACCGTGACGCACGTTCCCGATAAAAACAGCCGCCATTTCCTTTTGTAGGGACAAACGTACACGTTTAGCAACAGCGCCAAAAAAAACGCCAAAATCGCAAGCAAAACATGATCGATGAGTAATTCGACGCCACGTGGAAACCAGCGCGAAAAAACAAACGTTCCGAGCGCGAAAACGAGTAAAAACGCCACCGCCAGCACCAACACAAAGCCAAGCAACGCCAACGCAGCGATACGCGTCTTTAATCCCTGTTTTTTGCGATACACGTCGTAGACAATCTCTCCACTCCGCCGCATTTGATAAAACAAATTTGTGGACGAATAGAGCGTCGTCACGAGCAGCACCACCGACGCACCTGCCGTTGCCTCTCGCGCCTCTGTTTGCACGTATTCCAGCACATTTTTCACCGACTCGAACACAGGCAAGGAAAAAAGTTTTTCGGTGTCGATCGGCAATTTGCCGATGATCAGCGAGAGCCAAAACGCAAACGGCATAATCGACATAATCAAAAAGAACACGAGCGTTCCTGCGATCGTCGTGTATTTTTTTACGTGCAGCAGCTCGTATTTGCCTTTCAAATATTGATATGCGCGGCGAACTCTTCCCATCAACAGCAGTATGTACTTTTATCCTTACTTTTAGACCACAAAACAGGAAAAGCGACGGACGAGCCGCCGCTTTTTATCCAAGGTATTTCTTTCCGTTTAACCGTTATAGCCGCAATAGCAAGACGA
Organism: Clostridia bacterium; assembly: GCA_017467265.1. Classification (GTDB taxonomy): domain Bacteria; phylum Bacillota; class Clostridia; order Christensenellales; family Borkfalkiaceae; genus Scatosoma. Next base: position 43,126 of record JAFTSO010000044.1, on the reverse strand, counting down.
ACGTCTACATCTGCCCGTTTGACCACTCTGCGACGAAGTATTTGCCGTCGTGTTGTTCTGCGAAATGCCGTAGCCGCAAACTGTCACACAGCCGTACTGATAGCCACAGTTGCACCCGTTGCCGCTATTGCCGCTCGTCGTGGAATTGGACGTATTCTCGGACGTATTCAAAAAACAGCCATTACACGTGTTGCAGCTATTGCAACGGTTCCAACCACAGGAATTGTAGCGCGCGCAGCCATTATAACCATTACTGGTGTTATAGCCGCCCCAACCGCAACAAGAGTTCAACCCGTTCGTCACGCGGATATTGCCGCAAGCATCACGGCAAATGCGCTGTTGACACGCATTACAAAAATTAAACATACGCTTTTGTCCTTCTCGTGTATTTGAAATCCCCTTTTCGGAAACCTCATACTATACTATATGCAATTCCCTACCTTTCGTGACACAAGCAACTATTTAGAAAAAAATCCCTTCCTGCTATTCGCAGAAAGGGATTTTTTACCAAATTTAACAATTAAAGATATTTTACAGGCAAAGGATTTTGTGCGTGCAACGTTTCGATCACATTGATGACCATAGCCGACTGCCAAGGTTTTACGACCAGCTCTGCGCCTTCCGTCAACGCATAATACAGATTTTCATAGATCGTTTCCGTACCCACGTCGAAGGGAGTACCTACGTATTCGCCGTTCTCTTCGTGGATATTCAGCTGTTCCCAGCAATATTTAGGATTGCCCTGCTCGTCCTGCAAAAATTCTTCTATCACAGGTCTTTCGGGGTTTTCCCCATCCACGATATATTTCATCGAGTATTTGCTCGCCGTGCATTTGAACGTGCCTTTCGAGCCTTGAATTTTCAACGTATAATCGCTGTACGCATCAATCGAATTCATCTCCACGTCCACGAGCGGCTTGTTCGGCGCGGTGAGCAAAATTTTCACGTAATCTTCCGCGTCGCCGCTGGTAAGCGCAGTATCCAGTTTGGAATATACCACTTTGAAATCCTTGTCAAAACCCAAAAATCCGAGTGCCATTGCGATCGGGTGCGGCCCCGTATTGTACGCGCTACCGCCCAATCTCTTTTGCAACGTCTGCCAATCCCAACGACGCGCAAAACCGTTGAAACGGATGCTGATCTGCTTCACGTCGCCGAATCTACCTTCCTTAATCAAACGGAGCGCATCCAAATAATAGGGCGCGGTCTGCGTGTTTTGGAATACAACCAACAAAACGCCGTTTGCCTTTGCCGTTTCTATCAACGTTTCGCACTCAAACTGATTGCGCGCGAACGGTTTTTCCACCATTACGTTCTTGCCGTGTTCCAACAAATCCTTCGTGATCGAATAATGCTGATGGGAGTACGACGCGTTCACAACGACGTCCACATCGCAATTATACAGTTCGCGATAATCGGCGAACGTCTTACACCCAGGATAACGCTTCTCCGCCATAGCGCGACGGCTTTCGTCCGCGTCCACTACGTATTTCACGTTGAAATATGTGTTTTTATCCGAGATGTAATACTTGCCGTGAATATCACGGCCACTTCTACCTTGACCGATAATCGCAAGGTCGAGTTTTTTATGCATAAGAGTATCCTCCTATAAAACGTTTTCTGTTTTATTAGTATAACATATACTTTCTAAAATGTCAATAGGCATAATAGATATCATACATTACAAAACGGCATCATTAGATTACAAAAGGAAAGAAAGTTTTTCGCAGTCGAACGTAAAGTGTTGCGCATGATTTTATGAGCGTAGCATACAACAAAAAACGTCCCACAAGCCAAATCCGCTCGCAGGACGTCTATTTTATACCTTATCAGGCTTTTCCCTTTTTTCATTAAATTCCATTGACAGCAAGGGCAATAATTCTTCTTCTGTACACCCGTCACTCAAAAAATCAACAAACGCTTGTTCGGGCATATCCGTACGATTTTTCTTATAGCAGGAGTAGATCTCTTGCACGCCGTCCGTTTCCTCGTCAAAAACCTCAAAGCAATCAACGATATCAAATACGCTCTCTTCGACGGTTTCACCGTATATATTCAGGTACTTGTCTAAGCGATCGTTCGCGTAGCTTTGTGCCTTTTCGTATGCGCCGTCAAAATCGTTCGCCGTTAAACTGACCACCGATTCCTCAAAAAATACTTCGCCTGCTACAACGGACTTAAAAAAAATTTTTAATCCGTATTTTTTCATTAAATTACTCCCACTCGATCGTCCCCGTGGGCTTCGGTGTAAGGTCGTACAACACGCGGTTGATCCCTTCCACTTCGGTGACAATGCGCGACGTAATCTTATGCAAAACAGAATAAGGGATTTCTTCTATCGTTGCCGTCATCGCATCTACCGTATTTACAGCGCGGATAATCGCAGGCCACCCCTCATAACGGCTGTCGTCCTTTACACCTACACTCTTCATGTCAGGAATTATAACGAAATATTGCCATACCTTTTCCGCCAAACCACATTTGTCAAATTCATCACGCAAAATCGCGTCCGCCTCGCGGAGTGCCGTCAAACGGTCGCGCGTAATCGCGCCAAGGCATCTCACCCCAAGACCAGGGCCGGGGAACGGCTGACGGTAAACCATCGCATGCGGAAGACCAAGTGCTTCACCAACGACTCTTACTTCGTCCTTGAACAGCAGTTTCAGGGGCTCAACCAACGCAAATTTCAAATCTTCGGGCAATCCACCAACGTTGTGATGAGATTTTACCGCCTTTTTGCCTTCTGCCTGTTTGATGCTTTCCAAAATATCGGGGTAAATCGTACCCTGCGCCAAGAATTCAATACCCTCCAAATTTCTTGCTTCGTCAGCAAATACGTTGATAAATTCCTTCCCGATAATTTTACGTTTTTGTTCAGGATCGCTTACGCCTGCCAACAAGTCCAAGAAACGGTCGGTCGCATCAACGTAAATAAGATTTGCGTCCAATTGATTTTGGAACAATTCCACGACATTTTCCGATTCGTTTTTACGCATAAGCCCGTGATTTACGTGTACGCAAACGAGCTGTTTGCCGATTGCTTTGATTAAAAGCGCCGCTACAACCGACGAATCTACACCGCCGGAAAGCGCAAGCAAAACTTTCTTATCGCCAACCTGCTCTCTTACCGCGGCAACCTGTTCCGCAATAAAAGCATCAGCCAAGGCTTTGGTTGTGATACGTTCCATAGATGCAGGACGTACGTTGTTTTCCATATATTTCTCCTCCTAAATGGTAAAAAATAAATACTTATTTATGCAAGAAAAGACGCGTAGATAATTTTATCCGCGTCTTTTTCCTATCTATTAGTGCTGCTGATAGTTGGGCGCTTCCTTGCTGATGGAAATATCGTGGGGATGACTCTCGATCAAGCTCGCGTTCGTGATACGGACAAATTCCGATCCCGTACGCAATTCTTCGATCGTTGCCTTGCCGCAATATCCCATACCCGAGCGCAAACCGCCCTTCATCTGGTAGATAATGTCCGCAACAGAGCCACGGTAAGGTACGCGACCTTCCACCCCTTCGGGTACGAACTTCTTCGTGCCTTCCTGGAAATATCTGTCGCTGCTGCCTGCTGCCATCGCGCCAAGCGAGCCCATACCTCTATATACCTTATAACTTCTGCCCTGATAGAGTTCGACTTCACCGGGGCTTTCGAGTGTACCTGCAAGGAGCGAACCGACCATAACGGCGCTACCGCCTGCCGCCAAAGCCTTTACAATATCACCGCTATATTTTATACCGCCGTCCGCAATGATGCGTTTGCCGTATTTATCTGCCATTTCCGCACAATCCATAATCGCCGTCAACTGAGGCACGCCAATACCTGCAACGACACGCGTCGTACAGATCGAACCAGGGCCAATACCCACCTTCACAACGTCTGCGCCAGCCTTAATCAACGCTTCGGTTGCGCCAGCCGTCGCAACGTTGCCCGCAATAATCGGTAAGGTAGGGAAATGTGCGCGGATTTCTTCCACTTTCTTAATAACACCAGCGGAATGACCATGCGCGGTATCGATCGCGATAATATCAACACGCGCATCTACGAGTGCTGCAATACGATCCAAAGCGTTTGCCGCCGTACTTACCGCCGCACCAACGAGCAATCTGCCGTTTTCGTCACGTGCGGAGTTAGGATACTGAATCGATTTTTCAATATCTTTGATCGTAATCAAGCCTTTCAAATAACCTTTCTTATCTACGATCGGCAATTTTTCAATTCTGTGTTTGCCAAGAATCACCTTTGCTTCTTCCAAAGAAGTGCCTTCGGGTGCAGTCACCAACCCCTCTTTCGTCATTACGTTAGAAATGGGCTGATCGTAATTATGTTCAAAACGCAAGTCACGGTTGGTAAGAATACCCACCAGTTTGCCGTCTTCTGTCGTAATAGGCACACCGCTAATACGGTATTTTTCCATCAGCGAAATTGCGTCTCTTACAAGGTTTTGGGGATGCAGGAAGAAAGGATCCGTGATAACGCCGTGTTCACTACGTTTTACGCGATCAACGTGATTTGCCTGTTCCTCGATCGACATATTCTTGTGGATGATACCGATACCGCCTTCACGTGCCATCGCGATCGCCATACGGCTTTCCGTCACCGTATCCATCGCTGCACTCATCAAAGGCAAATTCAGCTGAATTTTGTCCGTAAGCTGCGTTCTTAAATCCACTTCATGCGGCAAAACGTTAGATGCCTGCGGGATCAAAAGTACGTCGTCAAAAGTCAATCCTTCTTTTACAATTCTGCTGCTCATTGATTTGTCTCCTTGTATATATAAAACTTTAATTTTTGCTGATTTTTATTAAACGACATCGGACGGCGGAAAAAACATCCAATATATTTCCCCAAAATACTCCGCGTCGCTCTCCTCCCACGTCGCGCCGTAATGGATCTTCATGTTCTCCATCTCAACCAACAATCTATCTACCAATGCAGTGTCGCCATCGCTATCTGCCTCCATCAAAAGGCAGGCAACCGCGTTGTTTCTAGAAAATCCTTCCGTCAACTCCACCGCGCGTGTCACCGCGCCATCCTTGTCGCCGTTTTTATACTGCGCGATCGTAATCTGCGCATATACGTATTGATCGTACGAGCCGAGAATATCTGTGATCAATACACCGTTGACCGTCTGATCCCCGTATTTTTCAGCGTTCGCCTCGTCCTTGGCTTTGCAGTAGTCTGCAAATTCTTCGTCTGCTATCAGCTTTTCGCCGCACACAACGATCTTTCCGTACATATTCTCTTCGATTGCAACCGTCGTCGCAAAAGCAATCGTTTCAACCTTATCGTGACGTTTGTACGCACGCTCGGCAAACCAAACGCTTGCCTTTTCCATACCCATATCGTACGAAACGTTCATCATTGTTTCGGGATAGACAGCCACGAGCATACCAACCATGAACACGAACAGCATCACAATAGCCGCCAACGTGCTCAAAAACGATCGAAGGATAATCTTCTCAACGCTCATAAACTCTCCTCCCATTGTATTTATACTATTTTAGCACATTGAAAACAAAAAATCAACTGTATGAGCAAAAATAATTCGGTATGTTTTGCACCTTTTTTTAATATAATGAACTATGAACGCTTTTTTCAAACAGAACCGTAGATTTTTACGCCCGAAAATTTTATTGCGTTTGTTTCTTGCTTTCGCCGCCTTGCTCTGCGTTTTATCTTTCGTCGGCTGTAAGAAACAAGTCCGTTATGAAAACTACGTATCCGAACTCCGCAGCAATATTTTCTTAGCGGAAACGGAAACACTTTCCCTTCGCGTGTATTCTGTTAGTAAGGAAAGCCCCTACGCCGCCGACGGTGTACCGCAGGAACGCTTTGACCGTACCGAAGTGTATTTGGTCGCACCCGAAGGCGACGAAGTGTGCACGATATCTTTTATGGTGAACGGCAAGGAATACGGCGGCGAAATGTCCTTTGACAACGTACGCGCGGAGTATTATTTCTATTGCACTTTGGACACGTCGGCATTATCGGAGATCGTTTGCAAAATCACGTACGGCGGCGTAGAAAACGAATTGACGGCGACGTCCGTTCGCACGGAAAGCACCCTCTCGCCAAGCATAGTGCTGCAAGGACTGATCGACGCGGAAAAACCGTTATTCGATAGCCTGACGGACAAATACGGCTTTGCAGGGGAAATCTATATTCGTTTAATTTTTGAAGAATCGCCCTATTATTACGTGGGTATCATTGACCGCAGCGGCAATATCACGGCATTTTTAATCAATGGTGAAACGGGTAAAATTCTCGCCAAGCGCGCGAGCTAATTAATGTGTTATAAGCAAAAAGACGTTCCCAAAAAGGAACGTCTTTTTTACTATTTATTTCAGCCACATATAAGCAATCGCTACCATCATACCAAAGCCGAGAATTATCATCAAAAGCGTCGGCCAAAAGGCACGGAAAGCGCCTACTACCATCGCCCAAAACTCCTTAAACGTGATCTTACCGATCGAGTCTTTGGAATTCTTTTTTTTATGCGGATTGTACCATTTGAAACCTTCCACGTTCATATCCGCAAACGTAGTTTCCATATCGATATCCGCGTTACGCTTTTTCTTCTCTTTCTTCTCGTTTTTGTCCGTTTTTGCCATACTTAGTCCTGCGTTTGCTCTACTTCCGTAGCCGCTTGTTCTGCTGCCATCGCCGCTTCGTATTCCGCAATATCTTCCTGCGTATCGTACAAGTGGCAAGCGCAGAAATGCCCTTCTTCTACTTGCTTATACTTCGGCGGTACGGATTTACAAATTTCCATACATTGTTCACAACGGGTATGGAACTTACAGCCTTTGGGCGGATTGACAGGAGAGGGAATATCTCCTTTCAAAATTACGCGGTTCATCTTCACGTGCGGATTAGGCACGGGAACAGCCGAGAACAACGCCTTCGTGTACGGGTGCAACGTATTCGAGAAAATCTTTTCTTTCGTACCAAATTCCACCATACTGCCCAAGTACATAACGCCCACTTCGTCGGAAATGTGTTTCACCACCGACAAATCGTGCGAAATGAATACGTACGTCAAACCCAGCTCCGCCTGCAATTCTTTGAGCATATTGATAATCTGTGCCTGAATCGACACATCAAGCGCGGAAACGGGCTCGTCGCAAATGACGAGTTCGGGCTTTAACGCGAGCGCACGCGCAATACAGATACGCTGACGCTGACCGCCCGAGAATTCGTGGGGATAACGTTCGAAATAATGGGGCTGCAAACCGCACATTTTCATCACGCTAAGCACGTATTCCTTATAATGCTTTTTATCGACGATACCGTGTTGCAAAGCCGCCTCACCGATAATCTCGCCCACCGTTAAACGGGGGGAAAGACTCGCGTACGGATCTTGGAAAATCATCTGCATATTCGGACGGAGTTTATCAAACTCTTTGTTCGAAATTTTGGAAACTTCCTGCCCTTTGAAATACACTTCGCCGCCCGTCACATCGTAAAGGCGCAAAATAGTACGCCCCATCGTTGTTTTACCGCAGCCCGATTCACCTACGATACCGAGCGTTTTGCCCTTCTTCAAGGTAAACGAAACGTTATCGACAGCTTTTAACCATTTGATCGGTTTACCGAAAAAGCTCTTTGCAACGACGAAATGCTTTTTCAAATTCCGTACGTCGAGCAGCACGTCGTCTGCCACGGGTGTCCCCGTTTCAGGCGCAAGCACTTCGCTCGTTTCCGTCGTTTCGGGGATCATTTCCAGTTCGTTCTCACGCATTGTTATTCTCCCCCTTTTCGTTTTGATCTTTGTACAAATAGCAAGCTACGCTATGCGTATCCGACACCTTAACCAAGTGCGGATAATCGCCGGCGCACTCCTTCGTGCATCTTTCGCATCTGTCACGGAAATAGCAATAGTTGGGCATATTGACGGGGTTAGGCACAAAACCGGGGATACAATAGAGCGAATCCACTTCACCGTCCACCGTCGGTTTACTCTTTTGCAAGCCAATCGTATAAGGATGCAAAGGATTGTCGAAAATATCCTCTGCCGTACCCATCTCAATCACTTTGCCTGCGTACATAACTACTACGAAATCCGCCATCTCCGCCACTACGCCAAGGTCGTGCGTGATAAGCATAATCGAGCCGCTAATCTTCGCTTTGATTTCGCGGAGCAAATCCAAAATCTGTGCCTGAATCGTCACGTCGAGCGCCGTTGTCGGTTCATCCGCAATAATAAGGCGCGGATTACAGAGCAATGCCATCGCGATCATAACACGCTGACGCATACCGCCCGAAAGCTCGTGCGGGAACTTTTTGTACACGCCCTCAGGATCGGCAATACCGACGAGATTGAGCATCTCGATACTACGCTTTTTCGCGTCCGCTTTGGAAATACCTTTGATGTGCAAGAACGCCACTTCGTCCAGCTGATTACCGATCGTGAATACGGGATTGAGCGACGTCATCGGTTCTTGGAATATCATTGCGATTTCTCTACCGCGAATACCACGCATCGCCTCCAAAGGCATCTTCGCGATGTCGTACACCTTTTCTTCAGTCTCGTACATTTTACCGCCAAGTTCATCCTTCTTTTGAACAGGCTTGCCCTTTTCATTTTTCACGATCACCGTTTCGCCGTTGACTTCTTCCGTTTCATAAACGGGAATTTTCTTTCCCATTTTATCGCGGCGGAACGCCTTCGTACGGAAACGGATCGAGCCGTCCACAATCTGACCGCTCGGCCCTTGGACAAGCTGCATCAAGGAGAGCGACGTCACGCTCTTACCACAGCCCGATTCGCCAACGACACCCACGGTCGCCCCTTCGGGAATCGAGAACGTCACGCCGTTGACCGCCTTTACCACACCCGTATCCGTGTAGAAATAGGTGTGCAAATTTTCAAACTCTACGATATTCGTAGGGTCTTTCATTTCGGTCACGTATTCGCTCTCAACGTTTCTTCTCTTTTTACGCTTTTCAAATTTTCTCGTGATTTTCGCGTTTTGGCGCGAAATCTTACGAGATTCCTTCCCCGAGATATAATGTGATTTTTTCGTCTTTTTTTCTTCGGACATAACCATCACCTCTTCATCTTCGGGTCAAACGCGTCGCGCAGACCGTCGCCAACAAAGTTGAACGCCAGAATTGCGAGCGTAATACAGATTCCGGGCGGTATCCAGAAATTCGGATAACCGATCAGAATATCCATCTTGGTTGCGCTGTTGATCATCGAGCCCCACGTAGGCGTACCGAGCGGCACACCGATACCCAAGAACCCGAGCGTTGCTTCCGTCAAGATAATGCTGCCCAAGCCCATCGTCATCTGTACGATCAGCTGCGGCATAACGTTCGGCAACAAATGCTTGAATATTTTACGGAACGTAGAAAGTCCCGAACATTTTGCCGCCAACATAAACTCTTGCTCACGCAACGACAAAATCTGACCGCGGACCATACGGGCAATCCCCGTCCAGCCCAACAAGGTTAGTATCGCCATTAAGAAATACAGTTTTCGTATGTCGAGAATATTCCAGCTCTCCAACATCTGCGACAAAATCAACATAATGGGAATCGTCGGAATACAGCTTAAAATATCAACGATACGCATAATTAGGTTGTCTACCCAACCACCGAAATAGCCAGCTATACCGCCCAAAATCACGCCGAGTATCGCCTCTAAGAATATAACGACGAAACCGATGGTAAGCGAAACTCTGCCGCCCAGCATCAAGTTCGTGAATATATCGTACCCGTTCATATCCGTACCGAGCCAATGCGTCGAGTTCATATCGGCGTACCAGTTCAATTCACCGTCTTCGTTGGTCATAAAGTTGTATGCGTACAAAATCTCCGTTTCGCCGTCCGCGTTGGTGATTTCGTATTTTAATACGTCCACGTAAACGACTTGCTTGATATTTTCCTTGTTTCTATCCGCAATGGGATCGCCGTTCTTTACCCAATCCGAACAACCGGGCAACAAAGGACCGACAAAGGAGAATACAAACAACAAAATCAGAGTGATCAGACCGATCACCGAGAGTTTGGAACGGAAAAAGCGCTTTGCAACCAGCTGCCCAGGCGAAAGCATACGTACGCGATCGCTCAAATTTTCGCCGTGCACGTCCTCCGCCGTTGCCGTTTCCACAGCCACGTCCCCTGCGTTTACCGACGTTTCTTCGGGCAATTCTTCCGAAAGTAAATTCTTATTTTCTTCCATAATTCCCCTCCTTTACGCCAGTTTCACGCGAGGATCAACCACCGCGTACATAATATCCGTCAAAAGAATACCGATAACCGTGAGCGTTGCTAAGAACATATTGTACCCCATAATGAACGGAATATCACCGTCCATCATCGCGTCGTAAGCGAGCTTACCGATGCCGGGGATTGCAAACATCGTCTCCGTGATCATCGCGCCGCCAAAGAGCGTGGGCAACGTTCCCGCCAGCACCGTCACAAGCGGAATCAGCGAGTTTCTGAAAACGTGTTTATAAACGACCGATCTTTCAGACAAGCCTTTCGCTCTTGCCGTACGGATATAGTCTGCGTTCAATACTTCGAGCGTGTTCGTACGCGTATAACGAGACCAACTACCGATGCTCAAAACAACCAAAACTGCGATAGGCAGGATCATATGCCAAGCTCTATCCCAGAAATAATCCCACTCCGTCGCCGTCACGGGCAAACTCGATTCGATACCCTGCACAGGGAACCAACCAAGCTCTACCGAGAAAAAGCGGATTGCAAGGCTCGCTGCGAAGAAGGTCGGGAAAGAGATCCCGATCATCGTCAAAAACGTCGCTGCATAGTCGAGTTTTCCGTACTGATTTACCGCACATCTGATACCGAGCGGAATCGCGATAATGAGCTGCAAAATCAAGGAAACAAACGAAATCGTGAACGAAATCCCCATATTTTTAGAGATAACGTCTTCTACGGGCTGCTGGTAGGATATGGACGTACCCATATCCCCTTGCAAAAACTTACCGAGCCACGAAAAATATCCTTTTATAACGCCCCAAAACGAATTATCACCGTAACCGTACGCTTTCGCAACGATCTCGAAACGTTCTTGCGCGTTTTCGTTGGACAGGTTTCCGCCGCCGGCGATCTCCCACAGCGCGTTCAGGTCGATATTTCTAACCAAAATATACATTATGACCGACACGCTGAACAAGATCAGCACGGCGAGCAAAAGCCGTTTAATAATATACTTTACCATTAGTCTTTCTTCACTTATAGTTTATTTTTTGAAAGAGGGAAAATTAGTCAACGTAATCCAATTCCCAGAGCTTATCGATAACCCCAGCAAACGCCGTAGGATTTTGGTTCAAAGACTTGTAATCGATGAGCGAAGGGCTGTACGCTACACAGTCGTTTCTCTGATAGGTCGGAAGCTCTACCGCGAGTTCCATTACCTTATCGAGTGCTTTTCCGTAAATTGCTGTACGGCAGCAATCTTTCTCATCGCTGTGGTTACCACAATCCTGAATCATCGTTTCACGCGCAGCGTCAATATATTGGCTGAGTTCGTCAATGATCAACTGTTCTTCTGCAAAGTCGCCCGTTTGGTCGTCAAGGATCGTGTCATATCCCCAGTTCTTCGTACTCGTTGCGTTGGAATCCTTATGGTAAACCTGATACATATCGGGGTCAACCGTCGAAGACCAAGCTGCCGCCCAAACCGCAAGACCGCCCGTTGCGAGCTTCTTCAAAGCCGACGCGTCGTTCTTAACCGTGATGGTAAAGCCGCATTCTTCCAACAGTTCTTCCGCTTTCAGGAACATATTGTATGCAGGGTGATCCGTCGTACCGCCTGCGATCGTGAAGGTGATATCGAGCGCTTTGCCTTCCTTGTACAGCTTGCCGCCGCTACCGACTTCCCAACCAGCCAGACCGACCAATTCTTGAATAAATTCTTTGTTTGCAAGACCAGTGTCGTAGTAAGGATTCTCCCCTGCGTCGCCCGTCGGATACGCCCACGATTCACGTGACATCGATCTAAACACGAGTTCTGCGAGGTCACCCGTATAATAGCCGAGCGTGTACGTCGTATCCATTGCGTACATAATCGCCTGACGCACTTCGAGATCGGGTACGTACGTGGGGTTGATACCAACGTAACCGTAGCCGTTCGTCGGCGACGTTTTATAGTTCAAGCCAGCGTCCGCGATCGCCTTAATGTTCGCTGCCGTTGCGTTGGGTTCACCGATATCGATTTCGCCCATCTGCATTGCCTGTACGATCTGGTCGGAGTTCACGACTTTATAACGCATATATTTAATCTTTGCGTTGCAAAGCCCGCTACCTACCGTCTTGAAATATTCATTGCGCTTAAAGTAAACGAAGTTGTTGATGTAGAAGTTTGCCTTGCTAACGTTATCGTTGCCGTATTTATCCGTTGCTTGATATACGCCTGCGCCTACGGGCAAACCGTTCTTATCGGGTGCCTTCAATACGTCGTTAAAGAAATCGAAATCGTTCCACTTAACGCCGAATTTCGTTTTTTGGATTGCTTCTTCACTAGAATAGTAATATTTGGGAGCAACGGTGAAACCAAAGTTCCAGATTGCCTTGGGGTCGATACCGTTGATACGGATATTCAAAACGTCGTTCTTACCATCCTCCGTCTTGCTCGTCGTGATACCGCTGATCGTTTCCACCTTCATACCGCTCGCGAGCTGTTCTTCATAGTACGCCGTACGCGCCTTTGCCATCAATTCTTCGCGAAGATTGTCACCAGATGCCCACCAAAGCAAAATCTGCTCGATATAAACGTCCGTCGTGTACGCTTCATACACCATTTTGATCGCCTGATCTTGGATTACGTATTCGATCGCTTCTTCTCTCGAACACTCCTGCGCAGCCATTTTCGCCGCGATCGCTTCTTCGTCCGCAGCCGCCATTTCGATTTCTTCTACAAGGTGGCTCGCATAATATTCCTGCCCCTGATACGTGCCGTCATACGTGCTGCCGTCTTCAAGGACAACGCCGGGTTTCGTCAATTCCGTGACGTACTTACCGTTCGCATCTTTCAATGCTTTCTGACCGTTTTCCGTCTTGTAATAGATGGTGCTCGCCAAACCTTCTACGAAGAAATAAATCTCCCAATTTTCTTTGAGCGTATATTCCTGTTCATAGCTCGTCTGCGTACCAGCGTTGCTCGCCCAGTCGCTGTTGACTTCTTCCAAGAAGAGTTCCTTCAATCTCGCGAGGTCAGCGTTGATTTCTTTCTGCTCCTCCTCGGTAGGCGTGTAGCCCGAATCCTTATCGAGCGAATCGATAATGTTTTGAATACGGGTATCCGCTTCGTTGTAGAACGTCTTATTCAGCGCGTTTTTATCAAAGCCTGCGTCGTTTTCAAGCAAGCTCGCGTCCTGCGCCTGATATGCAGCCAAGCCAACGATATCCGTCGAATAGATGGTCGCCGAGCCCATATACGCAGGATCAAGGTACACGTACAGGTTGAACAGAACGTCATCGATCGTGAGCGCGCTGCCGTTGCTGAACTTGATACCGTTCTTGATAACGAACGAGTAATCGGTGTACTTGTTCTCGCCGTCCGTTTTAATGGTGTACGAATCTACGACCGTAGGCTGATCTTGGCCGCAAGCAACGTTCCCGTCTGCGTCCACACCAAGCATACTGATCTGTGTCATCGACAACACGTCCACGTCCGTTGCGGACGTAGCAAAGAACGGGTTGAAATTACCGTCCAAAGGTTCGGTCGAGAAGACAACGGGACGGGTTTCCGTCTTCGCGTTGGGATCTACGATTTCTTCGCTGTCGCTATCCTCGCTACTTTCTTCACTGCTCTCTTCGCTTGCCGAACCGCTAATGTTTTCGCTTGCACTGCTGGAAGAATCCGCGGGATTGCTAGCGCCACCGCTACCTCCGCAGGAAACAGCCAAGGAGCTTATCGTCAATGTGCTGAGCAAAAGACAAAGCAATCTTCTTACTGACTTATTCATAATCTATATCCTCCGTTTGTTTTTTCTTATTTAATCGTTATTTCTTCTTTTTGATATTTGAGCAACAGCCCTTCCACTTTGAATCCGTTAGGATGTTCGGTTTCATACATTTCGTCTGTTGCAAATACGCCAAACATACAGCTGTTAAAGTCGTTCTCAAAGTTTCTCGCGCTACCCATACCACCAATTTCCATTGAACCAGAAATGGTTACGTTTTCAACTGTAGCCCCGTCTTCAATGCCAAGACAAACGAAATATACGTTTACCGACGAATTCAAGCCGTATTCCACAACGAGATTATCAAAAGTAAGATTTCGTATCACCGCCGTCGATTTCACGTTCCCGAATAAAGCAAAATCGGTAGTAATCTTTGTCTTTTTGATTGACAGATTGCTGATCGTGAAGCCATTACCCTCTATCGTCGCCGCCAAATTCACACCGTTCGATACCGCAAACGCATCTACCGTAGACATATCAATATCACGCGCAATGTAAAATTTCTTGTCTGCTGTTTTCATATTCAGCATGATCATATTCTTGACGTCCGTTGTCGACTTAACAACCGTCCACTCTTTCGAAATATACTTCGCGTAAATAATTACGTCTTCCGTCTGACCTTCTTGCTGGCGCAATTCTTCCAAGATCGGCTGCGTAGCCGCCTGATCAAAATAATACCCGACGAATTGATATGCGCTACCCGACGCAAGGTCGATCGGGGATTTTCCTACGTCCAATTGCGTTTTGTAATCGTTGGTGGAAAGATAGTCGGAAACTTTAATATCCGTATCCGATGCAGGATCGAACTCCGTTCCTTTCTTATCTGTGATCACGCCGTCGCTCACAAGGCGCACGCGCACTTTCGCTTTAGCGTTCCACAACGCGCCCAAATGCCACGCGTCGTCTTCTAACAGCACCGCCGTCGAGAAATCCACGGGCTTTTCCATATCCAACGTACATTGTCCGTTCTCACCGATCAGCAAATTCCCGTCTTGGTCCACCGCAACGTGATACCAACCCACAAAATCGTGTTTGTCGTATTTTAGATTGATCGACGTACCGCTAGGCATCGGATCAACGCCAATGTTAAGCGGACGAGAGTTTGCTTTGTACCAAATCTCTTTCGTCGTGTTCCCGTTGCCAAAATCACCGCCGTTAGCGTAATAGGTGACGGACGCTTTCAAATCGTAGCCGCTGAGCGCCTGTTCTTTTGTCATACCCAGCTCGCACCCGACAAGCATCAGCAACGCCGCCAAAGCCGACAACAGCAATAGCATTGCTCTTTTCAGTTTTCTTCTCATAGAGTAAACCTCTTCCTTATATTGTATATAACGACAAAATGGGACATTTTCTTCCTCGTTTTTTCACAAAAATACCGATTTTTGACACTATCGCCCAATTTTGCTTATAACACAACTATCATTTTAACCCAAAAAAAAGTATTTGTCAAGCCATAACTCTCTTTTACGATAAATTATTTCCCGTTTTATCAATTTATTTTATCAAAGAGAATTTATTATTCGAAAATCGAATAGCTTTTATGGAAAAAATTGATAGAAAAAGAACCGCCCGACACACGCCGAGCAGCTCTCTTAAAAAGTTTTTTCATTTTTATTAACGCACGCAAGAACGCGTTCAAGGATTTTTATACCACGCTGCAGCAGTTGAACTCGACCGCAGCGTCGTTGCGTTCGTGAGCCTGTTGCTCACGTCCAAAGCCTCCCACGCAACGGGCGTGCCGTACGCATCGGTTTTTGTCGGTTTGAACCAGCCGTCCTGATCTTCAAAACGAATCTTGGTCAAATGCGTCAACGCAAACGCTGACCTTCCGATAAAGTTAACGCTCTTGGGAATCGTCACACTCGTAAAGGATTCGCTCTGGCAGCCCCAAAACGCCTCGCTTTCTATTCTTTCCACCCCTTCTTCAAACACGACCGATTGCAATGCATCGCACCCCGTAAAGGCGCGCGAGCCGATCGATTTTACGTTCCCGGGGATTACAATCTCCGTTAACGACTGACAATAGAAAAAGGCTTGCTCGGGGATTTTTTCAATGCCTTTGGGGAGCGTTATCGTTGTCAACTTCGTATTCTCAAAAGCATGCATACCAATTTCCGTCACATTGTCATGGATTACTACTTTTTGCAAACCGCTCCCCTGAAAAGCAGCGTAAGGAATTTTCTTCACTCCCTTTGGAATTGTAATTTCTTGCAGGTGTTCGTAGTAGCTCATGGCATTTTCGCAAATAAATTCCGTGCTCAAATTCAGGGCGAACAATGCTCTGCTCGTATCTGCTACTTTTACAAATATTGCATAAGGGTTTGTTTTGCTCCCGATATAGTGCCCATTGTTATATAACTTGTATTGCAAATTATGACAAGCGAAAAATACCGAAGATCCCCACTCTTGGAGAGTGTCGGAAACGGTAAACTTTGTCAAGTTTTCGCAAGAGGAAAACGCCGATGATCCCACCGTTTTTACGCTGTTTGGCAATACCACTTCCGTCAAAGCGTTGCATCCGTAGAACGCGCTGCCTTCGATGGAAACAATCCCTTCGCCCAAATCGAGCTCCGACAAATTAATGCATCGATAAAATGCATATTTCCCTATCGATTTCACGCTGTCGGGAATGGAAATCGATTTCAACTGCTGACAGCCATAAAAGGCATTTTCTTCGATCGCCGTAATCTTTGTTTCATCTTCAAACAGTACGTTGACAATCTTGGGGAAAAGATCGAAAATATACGCAGGCACTTTCGTCATATCCGCACCAAACGTGACGGTGATCCCGTTTCCATCTCTCCCCGTCGCGTAAAAAACGTCATTAGAGGGCAAAAAATACGCAATCTGCGAAGCATTATAATACAGCGTTTCCAACGCAAAACAATCCATAAAAGCTCGATTGCCAAGGACGGTCACGCTGTTGGGAATCGACGCCTTTTTCAAACCCGAAGCATAAAACGCATTTTCTCCAACAGTTTCCACCCCTTGCGGAATTTCGATTTCTACCAACGTTTTGCAATCAAAAAACGCGTACATACCGATACTTATCAGCGAATCGGGCAAAGTGACGTTCTCCAAATACCAACATCTGCCAAACGCTTTGTCGCCGATTTCCGTACAAATACTCTCGTCTTCAAAAACCACCGTTTTGATATTCGGTATGCCGTTCATTTCGCTTTGATATTCCGTATAGAACAGGTGCGCAGGCACACGCCGCACGTCTTTCCCGAACACGACCGTCACGCCGTCCGTGTTCGCGCCTACGTTATAGAATAACGGCTCGTACGCCTGATTTTCCACGTACGCGTCCGCACAATAATCGGCATTGAAATAAATCTCTCGCAAATTTCCGCAATCCTTAAACGCCGAATTTTCAATCCACCGAATCCCGAACGGAATCGTGATCTTTTCCAACGCCGAACAATTCTCAAAAGCCGATGTCCCGATTCTCGTAATCTTCGTCCCGTCGATCTCGTCAGGAATCGTCAACTGCAAAGAAGAATGCTTCGCCAGCTCAGACACCCCCGTCAGTGTTCCGCCTGCATGCAGGAATACTGGTTCCCATCTCGCTTTCAAATATTTCGTTCCAGCACAGCCAAGAAAATTCGTGATCGGCGCGTCGTATTGGTCATACCAGCCCACAAATATGTAATCTTTACGTTGCGGCGCAATCAAAGTAAAATCCGTCTCGACAGTATAGGTAGACGGATTCACACCGCCTGCCATATCGCCATTGTTGCAATCGTACGTCACGTCGTACGTGACGATTTCCCAAGCTGCCGTCACCGTCACGTCTTCCGTCACTTCGTCCAGCGTCTTATCCCACGCCACCAAATCGTAGCCCTTACGATAAACGGTGGGAGGATCGGCCTTTGCTCCTTGCTTAACTTTCAACGCATATTTCGTCTGATTGTTCTCAAACAAACCGCCCTGTCCGTCGAACGTGACGGTAAAACGTTTCACCTGATATTTCACAACCAAGCACAGCGAGCCGTCCCCCTTAACTCTGCCTTGCACTTCCAAATCTACAGGCTCGCGGTTTTCATATTGCCTGAATTCCGCCAACACAACGCTATCAGTCGGCGCACTCTTTTCTTCGGTCGCCATCAACACGTATTCGTCGTTTTCAAAATTTTCGCAATAATGCTGCACCGTGTACTTCGTCGTCAACGCCGTCCATTGTGCCCTAATCGCCGTATCTCTTTCGATCGGCTCTCTAAAATCATAATCCTAGCCGTCTAATTGATAGCCGTCCCTAGATATACTGGGAAGAGTAGCATAGCCGTCTTCTTCCACAATTTGCGTTTCCACGTCAATCTCGCACCCCGTATCAATCGTCACGGTGTACATCGGGCGGCGGCGTATCGTCACCCGATACGTCTCCACAATCTCCGCATTTTCCTTTTCCAAGACGTAAAAAATGTTATCGCCCACCGAAAGCGCAACGCTGTCTTTCGACACTTCTTTCGCCCCTGCACGATCAGATGCCACACTATACGTCACGCCGCCTGTGACGGCAATTTCACTAGCAAAGCTAAACGAATCCGTGTCGTTGCTCACCTTCCCGTACACCTGTGTTCCGTCACGCGTAAGCGTGCGAAAAGCAAGGCTACGTCCGCCACCACTCTCTACGTTGCAAGCAGCAAAACAAAATATCCCCAGACAAAACGTCAATACCGAAATTAGAAAAAGGAGCACTTTTTTCTTCATTACTAACCCTCCGAGCAAAACGCTCTGCGTTTTCTTATCTATATTTACCCAGCAAAACGCATATTCGTCCACTAAAATTCCAAAAAAGCGAGAACGCCCGCGCGAACCATTGTCGCGCGAACGTCAACCTATCCAATATTTATTTCGTCATTTTTTCCTGTTTCACTTTTTTATCGATTATGTGACGGGACGCAAGTTCTTTCACAACGTCGTCCACGGTAATTCCGTTTTGCACCATCAACACCATCACGTGATAGGCAAGATCGGCTATCTCGTAGATCGTTTCTTTGTTGTCGTGCGCGTGCCCTGCAATAATCACTTCCGTGCACTCTTCGCCCACCTTCTTCAAAATCTTATCCAAGCCTTTTTCAAAAAGATACGTCGTATAAGATCCTTGCGGCATTTCCGCTTTTCTGCCTTCCAGCAAAGCGTACAAACCGCGCAGGCTAAATTCGTGCCGTTCTTCATCGATATAGAGCGGCTGATAAAAACAGCTCTCCGCGCCCGTGTGGCAGGCAGGTCCGTCCTTTTCCACCTTCACCACCAGCGCATCTTTATCACAATCTGCGGTAATGGAAACAACGTGCTGATAATTGCCGCTCGTTTCTCCCTTACGCCACAGTTCCTGACGGCTGCGGCTATAAAAACAGGTCTTGCGTTCTTGCATCGTGATTGCCAGACTCTCCGCATTCATATACGCAAGCGTCAAAACGTCTTTCGCCATCGCGTCCACCACGATGGCGGGAATTAACCCTTTTTCGTCAAATTTCAATTCTTCTATCTTCAACATATTTTTTCTCCTTTTTAGATACGCAACGGAATACCGTTTTCCGCCAACGCCTTTTTCAAATCGGCGATCGCGATTTCGCCAAAATGGAACACCGATGCCGCAAGCCCTGCGTCTATATCGGGAATTTCCTTAAACAAAGTGATAAAGTCCGCTACGCTGCCTGCGCCGCCCGACGCAATCACGGGCACGTCCACCGCCGCGCAAACCGCCTTTAAGAGCTCCAAATCAAATCCCTTTTTCACGCCGTCCATGTCCATGGAATTAACCACAACTTCGCCTGCGCCCTCGTCCACGCAACGTTTAATCCACGACACCGCTTCCATACCCGTATCCTCTCTGCCGCCCTTTGCAAACATGTGAAACGAGCCGTTCACACGCTTCACGTCCGCAGAAATCACTACGCATTGATTGCCGTATTTTTGCGCCGCCTCCTTGATGAGCGACGGGTTTGCAATCGCGCCCGAATTAACGCTGACTTTGTCCGCGCCGCAAGAGAGTACCCGTTCAAAATCCGCCACGCTACGGATACCGCCCCCCACCGTCAGGGGGATAAACACCGAGCTTGCCGCCTCGCGCAACACGTCCGTAAACAACGCCCTGCCCTCCGCCGACGCCGTAATGTCGTAAAATACCAGCTCGTCCGCACCGCTCTTCGAATAATATTTCGCCAAATCCACGGGCGACGCCACTTCGCGCAAGCCCTCGAAATTGACACCCTTTACCACCTTGCCGTCCTTTACGTCAAGACAGGGAATAATTCTTTTCGTTATCATTTTGCCACCTGTATCGCTTTCGCCAAATCGATTGCGCCGATATAATACGCCTTGCCGATGATCGCCCCGTACGTACCAGCCGCCGCTAACGCCGTCACGTCGTCCATCGTCGATACGCCCCCCGACGCCACAATATCAATCGTATATTTTTCGCCAAGTTCCTTGTACAAAGCCCTATTCGTGCCCCGCATAGCGCCGTCCTTAGAAATGTCCGTACAAATCACCGTTTTCACGCCCAACGCCTGCATTTTATCAAAAAACGTTTCCGTCGTGTATTCGGATTTCTCCAACCAACCGCGAATGGCAATCCGCCCGTCCGCAATATCCGCGCCAACGGCAATTTTATCGCCGTACGCCGCCAACGCCGCCCGTAAAAACGCTTCGTCCGTCACCGCCGCCGTGCCCAAAATCACACGATCTGCACCAACGGACAGATATTTTTCCACCGTGGACATATCCCGAATACCGCCGCCGATTTCGATAAACAAATCCGTTTCCTGCGCGATCCGTTGCAGCACGTCTAAATGCGCTGGTTTCCCAATTTTCGCACCTTCCAAATCCACCACGTGAACGCACTCCGCGCCCTGCCGAACAAAATCCCGTGCAACGGACACAGGATCGTCGCTGTACACCGTCATCTGTGCGTAATCGCCCTTGTACAGCCGTACCGCCTTTCCGCCGTACAGATCAATTGCTGGGAAAATCTTCATATCTCTTTTCCTTTTTTATTTCTAAATTTTACAGTTCGCAGAACGCCTGCAAGATTTTCAATCCCACGTCACCGCTCTTTTCGGGGTGAAACTGACACCCGTACACGTTCCCTTTCGCCACCGCCGCCGTCAACGGCTTGCCATACTCCGTATCCGCAATCAGACTATCCTGACAGCCACTCACAAAATACGAATGCACGAAATACACGTAATCGCCGTTCTTCAAATACTTAAACAGCGGATTTTTGCGCACAAAGCGCAAAGTATTCCAACCGATATGCGGGATTTTCAAATTCTCGTCGATATATCCCTTCATCGGCACGACGTTGCCTTTAAGCAAGCCCAAACCTTCGTTTTCACCGTATTCGTAGCTTTTTTCAAAGAGTATCTGCATACCAAGGCAAATCCCCATCACGGGCTTATCTAACGCCGCCTGCGCTTTTACAACGTCGCCAAGTCCGCTTTCTTTCAATTTTTTCGCCGCGTCCGCAAACGCGCCCACGCCCGGCAAAATAATCTTCTCCGCACGTTCGATCACCGCCCTATCCGAAGTCACTACCGTTTCCGCACCCACTCTTTTCAAGGACGATTCCAGAGAAAACAAATTCCCCACGCCGTAATCCACGATTGCTATCATTTATAAAACTCCTTTTGTGGACGGAATTTCATCAGCGCGACGCGCGTCGATCGCCGCCGCTTTTCCGAGCGTTCTCGCCACCGATTTGAACACTCCCTCAATAATATGATGCGCGTTCTTCCCTGTCAGCTGGGTAATATGCAACGTCACTTTCGCTTCGCGCACGAACGCCAGCCAAAATTCTTCGCAAAGCTCGGTATCAAAATCGCCTACCTTGGCACAAGGCAAATCCAAATCAATGGCAAGATAATCCCTGCCCGAAATATCCACCGCCGAGCGAATCAGCGTTTCGTCCATCGGCAACATCGTATCCCCATAACGGGTAATCCCCTTTTTATCGCCAAGTGCGCTAAAAAACGCTTTGCCCAGCGCAATACCGATGTCTTCCGTCGTGTGGTGATAATCCACCTCGACGTCCCCCTTGCATTTAACAGCGAGATCAAAGCCCGAGT
Organism: Clostridia bacterium; assembly: GCA_017467265.1. GTDB lineage: Bacteria > Bacillota > Clostridia > Christensenellales > Borkfalkiaceae > Scatosoma. The sequence goes on along the minus strand of JAFTSO010000044.1, from coordinate 21,104 downwards.
GCTTTGCAAACAACGTCAACATATGATCGAGAAAGCCGCAGCCGCTCTCGATCGTACTCTTGCCTGTTCCGTCCAAATCAAGAGTGAGCAAAATATCCGTTTCGCCCGTTTTTCTTGCTATCTCCACCTTTCTCATTTTTCTTCCTCCAAAACTTCCGCCGTCCTTTCTATCAGCGCATCCATTTGTTCTTTCGTTCCGATTGTGATACGGACAAAATCCGCAATGCGCGGCGCGTTAAATTGCCGCACCAGCACACCCTTTGCCTTCAATTTCTCATACAGCGCTCTGCCGCCGATTTTATCCGATTTCGCAAACAAGAAGTTCGTTTTTGAATCCAGAACGGTAAACCCCATTTTTTTCAATGCCGCCGCCGTATACGCACGGTTTTCCTGAATCGCCGCGCAGTTGCTTTCAAACCATTGCGCCTCGCAAAGCGCCGCATACCCAGCCGCCGCCGTCATACGGTTGACGTTGTAGGGATTCGTGGAATATTTCACCGTGTTGAGATCGGCAATCAATGTTTCGTTGCCGATAGCAAGTCCCAGCCGCGCACCTGCCAAAGAACGGGATTTTGAAAAGGTCTGCGTGATAAGCAAATTGTCGTATTTTTCAATCAGCGGCACACAGCTTTCTCCCCCGAAATCCACGTACGCCTCGTCGATAATCACGACGTTATCGGGGTTGCTTTTTACAATCTCTTCGATCTGCCACAGCGGCAACGCCAGCCCCGTCGGCGCGTTGGGATTAGCAATTACGATATTCTTGCTTATCCCTACGTAATCGTGATAATCCACCGAAAAATCTTCTTTGAGCGGAATTTTTTCATACGGTATTCCGTTCAACTCCGCAAACACGGGATAAAAACCATACGTAATATCAGGGAAAACGATCGGGTGCGTTTGGTCACAGAACGCCATAAATGCAAAATTAAGCGCCTCGTCCGAGCCGTTCGTCATCAAAATCTGCGTGTCTTTCACCCCCCAAACTTCCGCCGCTTTCTTCGTCAACAGCGCACTTTCGGGATCGGAATACAAATGCAGCTTCCCTGCCTCTTGCTTTGCTGCCGCCACCACCGACGCAGGAGGCGCAAAGGGCGATTCGTTGGTATTGAGTTTGATATATTGCGCGTCCTTGGGCTGTTCCCCCGGTACGTAGGGGGTAAGCGCCGCGTATTTCGCGCTGAAAAACTTACTCATAAATCTATCCTTTTATTCTTTTTCACAGCGGACAGTCGCACTTCTTGCGTGCGCCTGCAAACCTTCCTTCATCGCAAACGCCGCCACCTTGTCCGCAACCTTTTCCAAGCCTGCCTTGGTATAATAGCAAAATTGCGATTTCTTCACAAAATCATCTACCGACAGGGGCGACGAGAATTTCGCCGTGCCGCTCGTCGGCAACGTGTGGTTAGGACCAGCAAAATAATCCCCCAACGCTTCGGGACAGTATTTACCCATAAAAATCGAACCTGCATGACGTATCTTGTCCAAATAATCAAACGGGTTGTCCAGGCAAAGCTCCAAATGCTCGGGAGCAATCTCGTTGGAAATTTCAATCGCGTCCAAAAGATTATCCGCCACGATGATTTTGCCGTTGTTGTCAATCGACGTCCGCGTAATTTCCGCACGAGAAAGCGTCGGGATCTGCCGTTCAAGCTCCTGCGCAACCGCCGTCGCAAATTCTTCGCTGTCCGTAACGAGCACCGCACTCGCCATTTTATCGTGTTCCGCCTGCGACAAAAGATCTGCCGCGATATGCTTAGGCTCGTTGGTATTATCCGCCAAAACCAAAATCTCGCTAGGACCTGCAATCATATCGATATCCACCTTGCCGAACACCTGTTTTTTCGCTTCCGCAACGAACGCGTTGCCAGGCCCTACGATTTTGTCCACTTTTGGCACGCTTTCCGTGCCGTAAGCCAGCGCCGCCACCGCTTGCGCGCCGCCCACCTTAAAAATGCGCGTGACGCCAGCCACCTTTGCAGCCGCCAAAATATCGGGGTTTACGCTCCCGTCCTTGGATGGAGGCGTAACCATAACGATCTCTTTACAGCCTGCAATCTTGGCAGGGATTGCGTCCATCAACACCGTAGACGGGTACGCTGCCGTACCCCCGGGCACGTACAGACCTACCCTGTCGAGCGGTGTCACTTTTTGCCCAATCACCACGCCGTCTGCCTTTTCAATCGTAAAGCCTTCGCGCACCTGCTTTTGATGGAACAAACGGATATTTTCCGCCGCCTCTTCCAAAATCGCCACGAAATTCTTGTCTGCGTTCTCATACGCGCAGTCAATCTCTTTCTGCGTGACTTCCAGAGCCGACAGTTTTACTTTGTCGAATTTTTCCGCATATGCAATCAGCGCCGCGTCCTTGTTTTTAATTACTTCCGCGATAATCTCCGCCACGATCCCTTCCACACTCGCCGTAGGGCTGACGCGCGCAAAAATCTCTTCGGCAGGGACTTCGCCCCATTTATAAATCTTGATCATAATTCCTTCTCGTCGAGCAAGATCTTTACCTGCTCCGTCAAATTTTCAATTTCTCTCGTTTTGAACTTAAAGCTCGCTTTGTTGGCAATCAGCCGCGCGCTAATCGGGAAGATCGTTTCGATGACTTCCAAATCGTTCTCTTTTAGCGTACTACCCGTTTCCACAATATCCACTATCACGTCCGAAAGCCCCAAAATCGGTGCAATCTCGATCGAACCGTTCAGGTGAATAATATCGATATCACGGCTCTTTTCCGCATAGTAGCGTTTTGCGCAATTCACAAACTTCGTCGCCACCTTCAAGGTGTGTCGCCCGTCGTCGTAAAAGCCCTTTTTTGCAGCGACCGCCAAACGGCAAATCCCCGTTTTCATATCCAACAGCTCGTACACTTCGGGGGAATATTCTGCCAAAATATCCTTGCCGCAAACGCCTATATCCGCCGCCCCACGCTCTACGTAAATAGACACGTCCGACGGTTTCACCCAAAAATAGCGCACGCCCTTTTCTTCGTTTTCAAAAATGAGCTTTCTGCTCTTTTCCTTAATAGACGGGCACTCGTACCCTGCCTTTTCAAACAGCTCGTACACCTTTTCGCCAAGCCTGCCCTTGGGCAACGCAATATTGATCATCTCTTGCACCCCCGTAAATCCACGGTTTCCTTTGCACGGACAACTCCTTCCGCCGTCTGCGTGCTGACGGAACAGCCTTTTTTCACCAGCTTTTCCACCGTTTTTGTCAGCTGCGAAAGCGAAGTCTTTGCATCGTATAACACTGCTACGTCCACGTCCGTCGCGCTCTTTTCTTCGTTAAACCCGTCTAAAAGGTCGAGATATACCGCAAACCCGATTGCGCCTGCGTTCCTGCCCAGTCGCGCCATCATTTTATCGTATCTACCGCCAGAAAGCACACCTTCCGCCACGCCGTCGATAAAACCTTTGAACACTACGTCGCTGTAATAATTCATATCGTTGACAACGGAAAAATCCAGACGGATTTTATCCGCGTAGTTCGACGAAGAGAGCAATTTGCACAGCGACTGCAATTTCTTATATGCCGCCTTTGCCTTGCCCTTACAAACAGGCGCGATTTTGTCCAACACCGCGTTCATTTCCCCGTACGCCGTAAAAAGCGTCAGCAATGTTTTCTTTCCGTCCGCGCCCACACCGAACTGATCGCACAGGTGCTCCGTTTCGTGCACGTTCTTTTCGGCAAGATACCCCATCGCCGCTCTCTGAAAGGCTTTGTCCGTGCACACGCTATCAAGCACCGCCGACAGCACGCCCAAATGGGACACGTCCAAAACAAAGTTTTCGGAAATGGCGGCAAGGCTGCCTGCCGCGAGCGTCAGCGTTTCGTATTCGTCGTACAGATCGATCGCGCCGATACACTCCAAACCGACCTGACGGATCTCCTTAAACTGCTTTGTTTTTGCCGAAACACGATAAACGTTCTCGTCGTAATACACTTTGCGCTTGCCTGCCTTGTCCGCGCTGTTGCGGATAATGGAGAGCGTGACATCTGGCTTTAACGCCAGCAGTTTCCCGTCCGTATCATTGAACGTGATCACGCCGTCGCCCACCAAAAATTCCTTGTTGGCAACGTAGAGATCGTATTCTTCAAATTTACTCATCTTATACGGCTGATATCCGTATGTTTTATATAACGAGCGCAATGCTAACGAAATGCGTTCTTCCTGTTTCAATACTTTTTCTATCATCTAATTCCTCCGCAATCACAGCGCGTACTTTCTAAAAAAATAAGCAGGTGTACAGCTCCAAGCATGGCAGTAACTATTCAACAGTGCGCCGCCCTGCCCATAAGGGCTTTCCTGTAAATTATCGGGATTAAATACTTCGTAAAAAGTATCCGCACCATCTTCTACCATCTTTCCCCAATACCATAAAATCGTTTCTTTGGCAGTGGAAAATAAACCGCAATCACACAAAGCTTGCACGTAATAATGATACATATACGGCGACGTCGGTTTCACGGCGTTTTCATAGGTCGCTAACCGCTGTAATACCGCAGCCCGCTTTTCAACGGTAAGGACACCCGCTAATACGCTCCACACGTTTTGCGCATAGGAAATCCGTCCACCCTTCCCCACAAAAACACCGCGCTCTTCGTCGTAATACGCTTGCAACGCCGCCGATTTTTGTTCTATTTCTTCGTCTATCCAACGCAACGTTTCACCAAGTGCTACGCTTAATTTTTTCAACGCTTTCGCCGCATATACGTACACGGCTTGTCCACAGGCAACCCTATCAATTTCTTCCGACCAATCAATATGAACCCAACCAACGTTTTCGTTTTCTTTCAATTTTCCGTCTTGATCAAAAAAATCTGCTATCAACTGCAACTGTTTCACCGCCGTCGGGAAAAGCTCTTTTGCCGTTTGCTCATCTTTGGCGTTTTCATAATATTCTAGCAACGCCGAAATAAACAGCAAGGGATAATCAAACATATCCCCCTGCGGAACGTAGACGCTCGGAGTCGTGAATATACACCCTTTGCACAACCCTCGTTCGTTTGTCATTGCTGCAAATAAATACAAACATTTTTTCACCAACTCGTAATTACAGTAGGTTTCGTAATTTACCAACGCTTCCAAACGCAAATCACCCAGCCAAAGCCGCCTATCCCGTTTTGGTCCATCTTCAAAGACTTCTTGCATGCAACTACGCAACGTCCGCAAAGACACTTCGTCTATTCTCTTTTCAAGAGGCGTATTTCCAACGCAATCCACTTCTCCAAAAGCCGAAGTTCTTTCTTCCATCTCGACTTCGTTCACGCAAACAGAGTATTCTGTCGAAACCGCAGACAATTCCACGCATACAAACCGACAAGCATACCGAGTAGGCAATTCTAAAACGAATGGTAGTTCGTGAATACGCACCCGCTCTTTTTGTATCCAAGCCTCGCTCATACCGCCCGTATATTGCATATTTTTTGCCGCAAGCTCCCGCTTGTTTTCCGCAAAAAATAAATCTACGGTGAAAGGCGCGTCAAAACAACCTTTTCCCAGTGAAAAACGAATTTTAATATTTCCAACGAAATGATTGCCAAAATCAAATACCCGTTCTTCCCCCTTTTGTAAGGCAGAAAAATCCCCCCGTGCTTTTATCGTTTCTCGTTTGCAACGCACCTCGGTTTTTATTGCTTTTGCCAGAAAAAGTTCGTTCATCCTTTCCCCCATATCCAACCTTATCTAGTCTTACTTAGGTTTATTTAGCTCTGCCAGGCATACCCCCGTACCCCGAACACACCCTCGATCGCGGAAAGTTGCGCAATAATCTTTTCGTTCGCAGCCACGTTCGTTTCCACGATCGTATAGGCAACGTCTCCTTTCGATCCGTTGGCAAGGTTTTCGATATTGATACCTGCCGCAGAGAACGCCGACGTGATCTGCGTGAGCATATTCGGGATATTTTTGTTCATAATGCAAACGCGCGGTTTTTCCGAGAGCGGAATCCCCACCGTCGGGAAATTCACGCTGTTGCGGATATTGCCGCAGGTCAAAAATTCGTCCAGCTGTTGCGCCGCCATCACCGCGCAATGATCTTCCGATTCCACCGTCGACGCGCCAAGGTGTGGTATCGCGATAACGCCCTCCACGCCTGCCGTTTCGTCCGTCGGGAAATCTGTGACGTATGCCGCAATCTTTTTCGCCGCCAACGCCGCTTTGACGTCCGCCGCGTTGACAAGGTCTGCACGCGCAAGGTTGATAATACGCACGCCGTCCTTCATCTTCGCAATCGAGCTCTCGCAGATCATATTCTTCGTCTGCGGCGTTGCTGGTACGTGCAAGGTAATATAATCACAATGCACGAAAATATCGTTATAATCGGACGCCTGACGAACGGACGGAGCTAAACTCCACGCCGCCTTTGCGGTGATATACGGATCATAGCCCATAACACTCATACCCAGCGAAATCGCCGCGTTGGCAACCATACCGCCGATCGCACCCAAACCGATGACGCCCAAGGTCTTGCCCGCCAGCTCGTGCCCGACGAACGCCGATTTGCCCTTTTCCACGAGCTTTGCCACGTCCGTCTGTCCTGCCAACGTTTCCACCCACTTCACACCGCCGATCACGTCGCGCGAGGCGAGCACCAGCGCCGCAAGCGTGAGTTCTTTCACCGCGTTCGCATTTGCCCCGGGCGTGTTGAATACAACAATCCCTTTTTCCGTGCATTTATCAACAGGAATATTGTTCACTCCTGCGCCGCAACGGGCAATCGCACGCAGGTTCTCCGAAAAAGGAACGTCGTGCAAAGCCGCCGAACGCACCATAATAGCGTCTTCGTTTTCGAGCGCATCGCTAATTTCGTATTTTGCAGGGGATAAAACGTCCGTCCCTACCTTTGCGATTTTATTCATCAATTTTATTTTCAACATATCTCTTCTCTCCGTTGTATTGGCAGTATAACATACTTTTTTCCATTGTCAAGGGGGTACTGCCATCTTTTTTTTACTTTTTTCTCAAATTATTTTTTCGGATTATTCTTTGCGAAATTTTTCATAAACGAAACGAGCTTTTCCACACCTTCGTAGGGCATCGCGTTGTAGATCGACGCGCGCATACCGCCCACCGAGCGGTGTCCTTTCAAATTCACCAAACCGTTTGCCGCCGCTTCGCTCGCAAACTTTTTATCCAAATCGGCGTCCCCCGTCACAAACGTCACGTTCATCATCGAACGGCTCGCCTTTTCCACGGGAGCAACGTAGTAATCTTGGCTATCCAAATAATCGTATAAAAGAGCCGCTTTCTTTTCGTTTCGCTTTTTCATTTCTTCCAAGCCGCCGAGCGACAAAATCCACTCGTACACCAGCTTGGCGATATAGATGCAATAGGTAGGCGGCGTGTTGTACATCGAGCCGTTATCCGCCATTATTTTATAATCGAGCATCGTCGGCGTTTCCTCGCGCGCCTTGCCTATCAAATCTTCGCGCACAATCACCACCGTCAAGCCTGCCGCCGACATATTCTTTTGCGCTCCTGCATAGATCACGCCAAATTTTGAAACGTCTACGGGTTCGCTCAAAATACAGGACGACATATCTGCAACAAGCGGCACTTCGCCCGTTTCGGGAATATAGTAAAATTTCGTTCCGTAGATCGTATTGTTAAAGCACATATGCACGTAGTCGGCGTTGCTGTCAAACTGCAAGCTCTCCTGCGTCGGTACAGCCGAAAAATTGATCTCTTTTGTACTCGCCGCCACTTTCACATCTCCGTATTTTTGCGCCTCTTTGTACGCCTTGGACGAAAACTGCCCCGACAAAATATAATCGGCTCGCTTGCTCCCGACGAGCAGATTGAGTGGAACGGCCGCAAACTGCGTGGACGCACCGCCCTGCAAAAACAGCACTTTGTAGTTGTCGGGAATATCCATCACTTTGCGAAGAAGTGTTTCCGCGTCCGTGATAATCTTCTCATACACGGGCGAACGGTGACTCATCTCCATAACGGACATACCGCTGTTTTCATAGTTCATCATTTGTGCCGCCGCTTTTTCCAACACGCACTCGGGCAACATCGACGGCCCTGCCGAAAAATTAAACACTCTTTCCATAATCTCTCTCCTTATATACGGCATAAACGAAAAAATCGAATAAACGCCATATTTTAATCAAAAATTTTGATTATAGTTTATTGTATCACAAAGTAATGAAAAAAAGCAAGGATTTAACGGGAAAAAATGCGTTTTTCTCCTTTATTTTTCAGGTTTTTTTGAAAAAAATCAAACAAGGACGGAAATATCTCGTTTTTCCGCCCTTGTATTGTATGTTTTTTGTTGTTTTTATGCGACGTTGCCGCTTGGCGTTATTCGCCGTCGAGCATAATTCTAATGATCTCTTTATCCGTTTCACGCATCCCTTTATAAGCAAGACGGGAAACGCTCTTGATCGTATTTTCCACGCCCGATTTTACAATGCCGTCACCTGCGTAAAATTCGTTGCCGTTATAGTACATATTCAACCCGAGCAAACCGCTCTCGACTGCCGTTGCAATCTTTGCCGCACAGCTCGCTTTCGCCCCGTCGCAGATGATCCCCGAATCGATCGCCAGCGCGTTGACAAGCGTGTGATTGATTTCTGCTGCTCTGCCGCCAAGAAGATAGGCTATACCGCAGCCTGCGCCTGCGCCTGCCGACACGACGCCGCAATACGCGGAGAGCGCACCGATCCCGTCTTTGAGATGGATCGTGATAAGATTAGACACACACAGCGCACGATACAGCTTTTCCTTGGACGAGTGCATACCCCTTGCATACACAATGACGGGCACAGATGCCGTAATGCCTTGGTTGCCGCTACCCGAATTGATGACAACGGGCAATTCGCAGCCGTTCATACGTGCGTCACTGCCAGCCGCCGCATACGCCTTTGCCGTAATCTTAATATCGGGCTGATAGGAACGGAGCAATACCTTTCCCACGTTCGCGCCGTACTTATTCTTCAAGCCTTCTTCGGCGATTGCCATATTGTATTCAATCTGCCGCGAAAGCGTTTCTTCCACATCCGCAATATCCACTTCGTCCGCAAATGCGATAATATTTTCCACCGTCAGACCGCTACGGTCGGTTTTTTGCTTTTCTTCTATCGTCTTTTCGAACAGCGTTTTGCCGTCCTTTTTGACAGAAACAATATTCGTATGGTTGTCGGCAATCCGCACGTACGCCTCGTGGTTTTTAGAGCGGAGCGTGATACCGATGTCGAAAATACGCGCGTTTTCGGGGGTGACCACCTCGACGTCGAACGTTTCCACCGCCGCACGCATCGCATCGATCTGTTCTTGGGTGACCTTCGCGATCACTTCCAGCTCTGCGCTGGCGTTGCCAGCCACCAAGCCTGCTATAAACGCCGATTTAATACCGCGCATACCGCCCGTATGCGGTACAGTCACACTCTTTGCGTTCTTGACAATGTTCCCACTGACCTCTACCTTGGCAGAGATCGGAGTATCTTCCAATATTTCGCGCGCCTTTGCTGCCGCGTACGCGATTGAGATCGGTTCGGTACAGCCCATCGCCGGCACAAGCTCTTCTCTTAATATCTGCACGAATCGTGCATAATTTTCTTTCGCAATCATATCTATACCTTATTTCAAGCGCCTTTTGTCTCCGTCACCGCAACTTCTTCCTTCTTTTCCGTTTCCGCCTGCAAATACGCCGCCGCTACACAGCACTTACGCTTGTCAATGGTATAAGTAGGCACGAGTTTTTTTACATATTCCTTCATACGGTCGGTCTCGCTGTGCGCCGCTTTGTCCAGCTGATCGATCGTCGTCCAGAACGTTTCTTCGTCGAGCGGAATCGGCTTCGCAATACTAATCGATCCGTTCGCCGTCTTTTGCAGACCTTCCTCTGCCATCAGCCGTTCTTCAAACAGCTTTTCGCCAGGGCGCAGCCCCGTACATTTGATCTCGATATCCACGTTCGGCTCGTAGCCGGAAAGTTTGATCAAGTTATACGCAAGATCATAGATCTTGACCGGCTCGCCCATATCGAGCACGAAAATCTGACCACTCTTCGCGTATGCACCTGCCTGCAAGACAAGGGAAACCGCCTCGGGGATCGTCATAAAATAACGGATAATATCCTTGTGCGTGACCGTCACAGGACCGCCCTCTTCGATCTGTTTTTTGAACAGCGGAATTACAGAACCGTTCGATCCGAGCACGTTGCCAAAACGCACCGCAACGAATTTCGTGTATTGACTGTCCTTGCCGATCGTCTGAATGATCATTTCGCAAATGCGCTTGGTCGCGCCCATAATGTTGGTGGGATTAACCGCTTTGTCGGTAGAGATCTGCACGAAAGTTTCCACGTGAAACTCTTCCGCCGCTCTGGCGATATTGAGCGTACCGAATACGTTGTTCTTTACCGCTTCGTTGGGGCTCGTTTCCATCAAGGGGACGTGCTTGTGTGCCGCCGCGTTGAATACAATCTGCGGACGGTACTTATCGAACACGTCGCGCACTTTCGCTTTGTCGCGAATACTCGCAATCAAAGTCAAAAGATTTAAGTTCGGACAATGGCGTTTAAGCTCCTGTTCGATGTCATACGCATTATTTTCATAGATATCAAGTACGATGAGCTGTGCGGGATTGTGCGTGGCGATCTGACGGCAAAGTTCGCTGCCGATCGAGCCGCCGCCACCCGTGACAAGCACAATTTTGCCTTCAATATACCCCATAACTTCGTGCAAATTTACGCTGACCTGCTCTCTACCGAGAATATCTTCAATATTGACAGGACGGAGTTTGGAAACCGTAATCTCTCCGTTTGTCATTTTGGACAGCTCAGGCAAAAGGCGAATTGGACGAGCACACTCTTTGCAATATTTCAGCACCTCTGCGAGCAACCCTCGTTTCTGCGAAGGGATCGCCACAAAAATTTCCTGTATGCGATATTTTTTTGCCACTTCTTTTATATCTTCGAGCGCGCCGACCACACGGGTATCTACCAAACGTTTACCAAGCAATTCCTCGTTGGGATCGATGATACACGCCGCCTTATAAAGGCTCTTTTTGTCCATATTCATACTGCGAATCAAGGTGAGCGCGTCATTGTTGCAGCCCACGATCATCACGCGTTTTTTCTTGCTGAACAGATTGATAAATTGTGTTTTGAAAGCTACGAACAGACGTTTTGAAAAACGCAAAGCTGCCAATCCGATAAAGAGCAAAATGGTGTAGAACGCCACAACGGGATAGCCGATACTGCTGTGCGCGCCAATTAAATGCAATATAGTGACGAAAATAAAATTCCCTACACCGACCAACACCGTCACCATCAACGTACGCAGTGCCTCGGGAAAACCGACGGACGAAAACAGCATCGAATACAGTCCCATTGCTAAACACAGTGCCACCACCGCCAACACGTTGCTAACCGTCCAAAAACCGAGCACGATACTCATCCAGTCGAAATTCGGAGAAGCCCAGTTGACCATCCAGTATGCCCCCAGCGCCGCCAGCGCAGTGAGCAGAATATCGCATCCGCATAATCCAACGCGGATGATTTTACTTCTCAATTTTGAACCAGATTTTGCCATAACGCCTCCAAATCAACGTCGAACCCGTATCCACATTGTGGATACACGCAAAGAAAATTATATCACACAATCATCACATTGTCAAGACTTTTTCTCTCTTTTCACCCTTTCTACAACATATTCGGCGTACTTTTTCGCGACGTTCACCCCCGTCGCGCTCTCCAGCCCTTCAAAAAATGCGTTGGAATTGACTTCGCAAATCAGAGCCCCGTCCTTAGAAAGCAAGACGTCCACGCCGCAATAATCGAGCGCGAGCGCCTGTGCCGCACGCTCCGCCACCGACGAAATTTTAGGAGAAAGGGCAATCGCTCTGCCCCTGCCGCCAAGCTCAATATTCGAACGGAATTCGCCTGCCTGTGCCACGCGCTCCATCGCCGCCACCGCCTTGCCGCCGATGACAATCACGCGGATATCCCTACCACTCGCCTCTGCAATATATCGCTGATAAAAGTGCGGGCAATAGAGATTGTTTTGCTCCGTTTCTATCAATTCGGGCATACCCGTCACGAGTTGAACGCCTGCTCCGAACGAGCCGTAGCTCGTCTTCATCACCAACGGAAAGCCCAGTTGATCTGCCACCGTCGTTAAAAACGTTTCGTCCGCTTTTGCGTTCGGGGTATAGCAAAGGGGCGCAGGAATGCTCTCTGCGATCGACACGTTTGCGTTTTGCAAAGCCAAATAGGTGCAGAGCTTGTCGTCGCAGGTCTCCACCGCCGACGCGCTGTTGAACAGGCGCAAGCCCGTCCGCTCTAACATTTTCCCCAAATATTTATCCTTGTCTAAATACACGGCAAAATCGTATTTTTTAGGCAAAAGCGCGGACACGTCCCCTGTCGAACGGAGTTTTGCCGAGACTTCGCCGTTGCGGTATATATCCGTTTTTACGCCAAGCGATTGAAGTTCCGCACCGATACGTTCTGCCTGCCGATAAAATTTTTCGCCGTTGGGATAGGCATTGATAATAATGAGCCCTTGCACGCTGTTTTCTCCTTTGTTATCCCCTATGAAAAAAGGGACGAGAAATACCCGTCCCCCTCTCCTTTTTTGTTTTAAGCCTCGACGCGGATAACCGCCTCTACGCAGCCCACCTCGGATGCGTTGATCTTTGCGGTGGCGTTCTTGATCGCCTGCTCGTGCGTTTTATGCGTAATGATGATGAGCGGAACGCGCGTTTCGCCTTCTGCCTTCGACTTCTGAGCGATTTCTACAATGGACACGCCGCATTTGCCGAATACGTTGCTGACTTTAGCGAGCGTACCCGCTTTGTCTTCTACCGAAAGACGGATGTAGTACGCACTATCGAAATCGGAAACAAACTTCACGTCGCTATCCGCCGTCGCGTTGTTTTTGAACGTGGAATATTTAATTTCGGAGTGCGTTGCGGCATAGATCACGTCGCTGACCACCGCGCTCGCCGTCGGGAACGCACCTGCGCCCTTGCCATACAACATTATGTCGTCCAGAGCATCACCGCGCAGATATACCGCGTTGTATGCGTCGTTTACACTCGCCAAGGGGTGCGAAGCAGGAATAAACGTGGGGTGCACGCGCACTTCGATACCCTTTTCGCTATTCTTACCGATGGCAAGCAGTTTGAGTACGTAGCCAAATTCTTTACCGATTGCAATATCCATCGCGCTGACGGACGTAATCCCTTCGCGATGCACCTTTGTATAAGGTACTTTCGTATGGAACGCCATCGACGAGAGAATCGAGAGCTTGTACGTAGAATCAAAGCCTTCTACGTCGTTGGTGGGATCAAATTCCGCATAACCAAGCGCCTGTGCCTCTTTAAGTGCCGTCTGATAGTCCGCGCCGTCCTGCCCCATTTTCGTCAAAATATAGTTCGTCGTACCGTTGACAATACCCATCATTTCGGTGATATGGTTCGCCTGTACGCCGTCCAAAAGCGTGCGGATAATGGGTACGCCGCCTACGCAGCTTGCCTCATAATACAGACCGCAGCAATTACGCTTTGCAATGCGTTCGAGCTCGTGCGAGCATTTGCTGATCATCTCTTTGTTTGCCGTGACGACCGTTTTCCCTTCTTTAAGAGCCATCATCACGAATTCCTTCGCAACGCCAACGCCACCGATCGTTTCGATTACGATGTCAATGGCAGGATTTGCCACCACTTCCGCAATACTGCCTGCAATACACTCCTGCGGAACGCCGAGTTCTTTTAATCTCGCCGTGTTTTTATCGAGAACGCTCTCTACGACAATATCAACGTTTTGCGTTTTCAGATAAAACTCTCTGTGATCCACGAGCGTTCTGTACGTACCACCGCCGACTACGCCCAAACCGAGAATTGCAACGCCTACTCTCTTCTTCATATCCTAAACCTCCTGCCTAACGGCATTTTTCCTTTTGATATACGCGCAAAAATGTTATTCAACGCGTACCGTGCCCTATCCTTTAACTCTTTATGCCTTTACGGTATTCAAATCGTAAAGATATTTCAAACCCTTTAACGTGAGCAGTTTGTCCACCACGTCGATCCCCTCGATCTCCTTGGCGATAATCGTGGAAAATCCACCCGTTGCGATCGTTTTGACTTTGGGAACTTTGAGCTCCTTTTTAATACGCTTTACAATATATTCAACCAAGCCTGCAAAGCCGAACACGATCCCTGCCTGCATATTCGTCACCGTATTCTTTGCGATAATGCTCTTGGGGGCTTCAATCTCCACGCGCGGCAATTTCGCCGTGCCGTTGACGAGCGAATCGAGCGAGCCTTTGATTCCCGGAGCGATGACGCCGCCGATAAATTCGTTGTTCTCGCTAATGATATTGAACGTCGTTGCCGTACCGAAATCGACCACGATCATCGGCGTTCCTTCGCCGTAGCCCACAATCGCCGAAACGCAGTTCACGATACGGTCCGCACCCACTTCGCGTGCGTCGTCGCAACGAATATTCAAGCCCGATTTTAAGCCGGGCGCGATATGCAACGGTTCAATCCCCAAATACAGCTGACACATTTTGTCAATGGTATAATCGAGCGAGGGCACTACCGACGATACGATGCCGCCCTTCACGTCTTCCACCTTCACTCCACGCGCCGCGAGCATACCCGTCAGCTGTGCGCCGTACTCGTCCGACGTTTTCTTAAAATCCGTTGCCACCCGAGAAGAGATCTTTAATTCATCTCCATCGTAAATGGCGTATTTTATATTCGTATTACCGATATCTATACAAATAATCATTTTTTATTCCTTTATTTGGTTCGTTTACCGACGATACGGCAAACTGTGTGGATGGACGGAGAAAGCACGAGGTTGATGGCAAACTCCACCAAAAAGTTAATCCCAGCGCAACCGATAATCAAGAAATAAATCACCGTTTTGCCGCCTTCGTAGCCTGCCGCCATCGGCGCAAGCGAGTCCTGTAAAAAACAAAGCGAACCGAGAATAAACAACCCTGTATTGACGATGGGCGCAGCTGCCGCCGCCGCGAACACAGCTACGTATTTATTCTTTTTTGCAATCCACTTATAGAGCAAACCTGAAACGACACCCGCCGCCGTACCCTTGACAACGCAAAGCAAAATCGTAAATACGAGATGATCTTCAAGTAAAATCAGCGTGAACGCGTCGACGCCCATCGCCCCTTGGATCAACACCACAATCCCGAACGCAAATCCCACAATGCCGCCTGCGATCGCTCCGTACAAAATTCCTGCCAACACAATGGGCACGAGCACGAAACTGAGCGACGTTGCGCCGATCTTAAAGTAGCTGCCAAATACTTGCAAAACGATCACGAGCGCGAGCAAAATCGCCAAGCCCGTAATGCGTTTCGCGGAAAAATATTTCCGCTGGTCCATAAAAACCTCCTATCGAGTTCGCCTTTGCGATACCCGTAGCAAAAAATAAAGATTTACCCGTTTTTTCGGTAGAACCGCCTAAAAAAGCGTATTCTCCACGAGTATGCTTTTATTATAACGCATTTTTTCAATTTACGCAAGGAAATGAACGGAAAAATACAAGAATACTCACAAAAAAATCTTGAAAAAGGGAATTTTTTAACACAACGGCGGCAATTTTGAGAATATTATGTAATAGAAACACAACGCCGCAGGTTTTCCGCTCCCAAACGGTAAAGTACATATCCCCTGCGGTGAACACAGGAGGTTTGTTATGACTTGTTGCAATCAGGGTAATGCTACCCTTTGGATTCTTATTGCTCTACTCGTGCTCGGCTCGAAGAACGGTGTGTTCTGCTCGAACGTATTGAGCGGTTGCGGCTTGCCCGTGATCATCGCCCTTCTTTTCTGTCTTTATAAAAACGGAACGTTGGCATCTTTGCTCACCCCCACTTGTGGTTGCACGTGCAACTGCGGCTGCAATAACGGCTATTGATTTTTCTTCTTTATCTCCTTCATTTTTACTCCACAAAAAAAGCGGCGTCCGTGGTAAGCGGCGTCGCTTTTTTTATTGCTCTATGCTTTTGTATTATTTCAGCGAAAGAAAATAGGCTTGCAGGGCGATGATCGTTTTCCCGTCGCGGATTTCGCCGTTTTTCAGCATTTCCCACACCCTCTCCACAGGCACAAACTCCGCATCCAAAAATTCCTCCTCGTCCAAATGTGCACGCACTCTCTTCCCGTCATATGCGCGGTAAATATAAATTTTCTCGTCGGTGTAGCCGGGGCTGGGATAATCGATGAATAAGAGTTCGAATTTTTCCGCACGGATACCGCCCTCTTCTTCTAGTTCGCGCGCGGCAGCCGACATCGGATCTTCGCCTTTATCCAGCTTACCAGCAGGCACTTCGTAAATGCTCTCTCCGTACGGATAGCGATATTGTCGAACAAGCAAAATTTTGTTATCTTCCACGTACAGCACGCAAGCGCCGCCGCTATGCTCGATAATCTCACGCGTGCAGGGCTTGCCGTCGGGCAAGAGTGCGTCATCACAACGCACCGTTAGGATTTTCCCGCGAAAGACGTAGTTCTTTTGCACCGTTTTTTCTATGTAGTCCATAAAGATCTCCTTTGGCATTTTTGCCAAGTTTTCGTTCAATTATTATCATTATAGTAAAAAAAAAGAAAAATACCAAGATTTTTTAGCAAAACGTCTTGATTTTTTTTGTATTTTCAGGTATAATACAAACACGTTTGAACGGATAAGTCGCACGAAGGGAACTGACGGCGGCTTTTTTCGACACGGGAGATTCCGTGAGAGGAGTTTTTACAAATGCAAATTCAGGGTGAAATGTCCGTCAATAAATTGATCGTGCTGTACGTTTTCGATAAAATGGAAAGCGCACTCTCCGAACGCACGGTCGTCGAAATGTGTACCGCAGGGAATAACTGGCTCAATTATATGGATTGTATGGAACTCCTGCCAAAGCTCATCGACGACGGGTTTTTGTGCCGCATTTCTTCCCCTGAAGAGGAAGCTCTGTACACCATCACCAGCGACGGCAGAGAAAGCCTGAAAAATTTCTACATCACTATCCCGAAAAGTATCCGCGACGAAATCTCCGCGTTTATCAAAAACAACAGCGGAAAACTGCGCAACCGTCAGGAGTGCAAAGCGGATTATTTTCAAAACGTGGACGGCTCTTACACCGTGTTCTTAAAGATTATTGCGCCCGTGCAACCGATGCTGGAATTAAAATTCGTTATTCCCGACAAAAAAACGGCGCAAAATATCTATAAGAGCTGGGAAAGCAAGGCGTCCGAGCTGTATTCGGCAATCTACGAAACGTTGGTCGATTAAGGTACGTCCCCCATCGTTTTCGTTCTAGGCGCGGAAATCTAACGATTGACGCGCGATATTGACACTATTTACAAGGAAGGTATTTTTTATGTTTACGTATTCTACCAAAGGCACGTGTTCCAGACAAATTCTTTTTGACGTTGACGCGGAAAATAAAATGCACAACGTCCGTTTTATCGGCGGTTGCGGCGGCAATTTACAAGGCATTGCAAAACTCGTCGAAGGGAAAGACATCAACGAAGTGGAAACGTTGCTGGCCGGAATCCGTTGCAGAAACAATACTTCTTGCCCCGACCAGCTCTCCAAAGCCATCGGCGAGTGGAAAACTGCAAAATCGGCAGAATAACTCTATTACATTTTTAATAAACAAACTACCACGCCTTTTTGCACTTTCTTACGGCGTGGATTTTTATAGGAGTCAGTATGATTCTCGCAGACAATTTTGGATTTTCGCCTGAAAACGACGGAACGGAAAACGCAAAATCCTTACAAAACGCTGTGGATAATGGCGGAGAAATCCGCGTCCGTGTGCCCGGTGTTTACGATGTATCCGAACCAATTGCGCTCGGCGACGATACCGCGCTCGTCTTTGAAGAGGGCGTAACGATTCGCCGTCAACCGAGTAAAAGCGGTGTGAACGGCAATGCGTTTATCAATAAAGGTCTGTTCGACGGCATTTGCAATCAAAATATCCGCCTGATTGGATTGCGTCTTTTGTGCAACGGCGTAGAAAGTACGGGCATCGGAAAGAACAGCCGCTACGTAGGATTGCGCGCGCAAGTCGGTTTTATCAACGTCAAAAATTTGGTCGTGGACGGTTTTGAGTGCCGCGGACTTTTGGCGAAGGATTACGGATTGCAAATCGGAAATTTTGAGAATATCCGCCTCGAAAATCTGTTCATTGAAGGCAACAAAGACGGTGTACATCTTGCCATCGGGAAAAATTTCATAATTCGACACGCAAAATTCCGCACTTACGACGACCCGATCGCTTTGAACGCGTTCGATTATTCGGTTTCCAATACGCACGTTGGCTGGATTGAAAACGGTTTAATTGAAGACTGTTACGACCTTGCCGACGATACGACAACGGGGTATTTTTGCCGTATTTTGGGCGGCTCGTGGCTGCCTTGGTTTAAGGGTATGCCCGTGCACCACTCCGATACCGTATGCTATAACGGTAGAATTTACCGCGTAGTTATGAACCCCACCGACGGAAAAATTTATACGTCGAATACCCCACCCTCGCACGAACGGGGATATGCGGAATACGACGGCATCGGTTGGGTTTGCACCCAGAAAGGCGATTTTCTGAATACGGGTTGCCGCAATATCCGTTTTAAGGATATACATCTGCAAAAGAAACGCACGATCGCCGTATCGATTGACCTCAATCACGATACCTACGCGCATAGCTGTTACCCTGGGAGCATACCCCTGCCGCAAGGCGGTTTTGTCCTTGAAAACGTATATATCGAAAACGAAATCGACCGTTTTTTACGCGCCAACTACCCCGTTAGCGATATCACGATTGTAAATACCGATCTCAAAAACGCAAAAATCCGTTTTGAACGCGGAGCGTTGGACGGAATCGAGTACCCGAACGCTACGCTGACCTTGCGCAACGTTACAAACGCCGACGAAAATCTTTCGAGCGACGGCGTGCATACTTTTACGCTTATCAAGGAATAAATTTTGTTGAAAAAATCAAAACACCCCCGACCGTGGTTGGTTGAGGGTGTTTTTTGTTGATTTATACGTTGACTATAAAACGGCGGAGATACGAGCGATACGCGAAGCCGTGATAGGAGCGTACATAGATGTACGTGACTGAACGGCGACAAAGTATCGCGAAGTATATACGTCGTTTTATTATTCTTCGTCGTCGTAGGGAAGATCCACGTTATGATAAACGTTTTGTACGTCGTCGTGTTCTTCGAGCGCGTCGATCATCTTTTCGAACGTAGCCACTTTGTCGTCGGGCAACGTAATCTTGTTCTGGGGGATCATTGCAACCTCTGCCTGTACGAAACGAATTTTGGGTTCTTCCTCTTCGTTTCTTCTCGTCTTGGGCGCTGCCGCCATCATTTCCGCGTTCTTGTCTTCCAAATATTTACGAACGTCGGAGAACGCGTCGGGATCGGTGAAGATTTCGTACACGTCGTCGCTAACCACTACGTCGTCTGCGCCTGCTTCGAGTGCGATCTCCGTGATCGTATCTTCGTCAAGCTCTACCGTTCTTTCTACCACGATATAGCCCTTGTTGTCGAAATTGTACGATACGCAACCGTTCTGACCGAGCTGACCGCCGTGTTTGCCAAGGATCGCGCGAACGTCGCCTGCCGTACGGTTGATGTTGTCCGTCAGCGTGACGATGATAACCGCCGAACCTGCCACGCCGTACCCTTCGTAGGTGAGTTCTTTATAGTCCGCACCGCTCATTTCACCCGACGCCTTTTTAATGCTGCGTTGAATGTTATCGTTGGGCATATTCGCCGCTTTTGCTTTTGCGATGATATCTGCCAGCTTGCTGTTCGTGTCGGGGTTGGGATTGCTCTTCGCCGCTACTGCGATTTCTCTGCCGAGCTTGGTGAAAATTCTACCCTTCGCCGCGTCTGCCTTACCTTTTTTTGCCTGTATATTGTGCCATTTGCTATGTCCTGACATTTTCTTTACTCCTTGTGATTGTTTTTTACCGAGATTGCCATGCCGAACAAATCGGGTTCTCCATGACAAAAATGGAAATTATTCTAGCTGTCCTTTTTGCAGAACGTACATAATAATCCCTGCGGAAACCGCCGCGTTCAGACTCTCCTGCGTATTACGCATCGGGATTTTGACTGTATGCGCCGCCGCACTTTTGACTTCGTTCGAAACGCCGTTGGCTTCGTTGCCGATGACGAGCACAAAGTCTTTCGGGGGCGCAAAGGAAAACACGTCCACCCCACCCATATCTGCGATCACGACGGGAAAACCTTCCATAAGGGCGAGAATCTCCGCACGATCACCGCGACAAATTTCGGTGAAAAATACACCGCTCATACTCGCGCGGACACTCTTGGGTGAAAACGGATCGGCGCATTGTTCGGTCAAATACACGCGGTCGTACCCTGCGGCGTTTGCCGTACGCAAAATCGTGCCTACGTTGCCCGGATCGGCAACCCCGTCCAGCAAAAGACATCTGCCTTTGGGCGAACGCAAGCCCGTATCGGGAATACGTACCCGACACAAAATCCCCTGCGGCGTTTTTTCATCGGAAAGATAACGGAACACGTCGTCGGAAACGCGCACGGTCAGCTCGTCCGCGAAGGGATTTTCGCCTGTGTAATTCTCCGCAACGAACACTTTTTCAACGGAAAAGCTGCTCTTTTGACACTCTGTCGCCATTTTGCGACCTTCTACGAGAAAAAGACCGAGCTCTTTTCTTCCTTTTTTGTCTTTGAGCGACGCCGTTTCTTTGATGAGTGGATTGTTTTTTGACGTTAAAATCATTTCTGCAAAAATAAGGAAAAAGCCTTTTACTGCTAAAAGGCTTTTTTTATCGATTAAAGCGCTGCTTTCGCTTTTTCAACGAGTGCGGTGAACGCCGCTGCATCGTTTACTGCAAGGTCAGCAAGTACCTTTCTGTTGAGGTTGATACCAGCAACGTTAAGACCGTGCATAAGCTTGCTGTAAGACATACCGTTCATTCTTGCTGCTGCGTTGATACGTGCAATCCACAAACGACGGAAATCTCTCTTTCTTCTTCTTCTGCCGATGAACGCATAGTTCAACGACTTCATAACCGCTTCGCGAGCGATTCTGTACGAACGGCTCTTGCTG
>JAFTSO010000043.1 GCA_017467265.1 Clostridia bacterium | reverse complement strand
TCTTCATACAAGCCTTGCCGTGGCGTACCCAGAACTGGCGTACTTCTTCGTCGGGGGAAGACAGCGACAAACCGTCTTTCATCATCGGGTGCGAGAACCACGTGGGGTTGAAGTCCACGCCTTCCAAGCCCGTTTCTTTCGCCCATTTTACCCAAGGCTCAAAATGCTTGTATTCGTATGCGTCGCGATCAACCTTGCCTTTGTCTTCACCAAGCAAAGCATAGCAAGCGTGTACGTTTACACGTTTTTTACCGGGCATCAATTTGAACGCCGTAGTAAGATCGGCAAACAGTTCTTCGGGCGTTCTTGCTCTGCCGGGATAGTTCCCCGTCGTTTGGATAACGCCCGAGAGCGAATCACTACCGTCAAACCCGATTACGTCATCACCCTGCCAGCAATGTACGCTAACGGAAAGCTTTGCAAGTCTTTCCATCGCCGCTTCCGTATCAATACCGAATTGCGCGTAGATTTTTTTTGCTTCTTCGTATCTGGACATAGTTTTCTCCTTACATCTATGTATTTTTTTATTTATCAATATTTTCTTTGAAGGCTTTCAGCCACTCGTCCGCGATCATTTTTGCACCTGCCGCCAAAGGATGTACCCCGTCGAACGTGTAATAATCACCGCCGAATTTCTTTTCCGCTTCATCGAATTTTGCCTGCAAGGGCACAAAGGTTAAATTGTAATCTTCCGCAATCTTTTTCGCAACCTTTGCGTATTCCTTTACCGCTTGGAATTTCTCCCAGCGTTCTTCGCCGTCCGTCGCGCTGCCTTCCAAAATAAACGGCTCTAAAATCATAATTTTTACGTTCGGCAAACGCTCTTTCGTTTCTTCGATCATCGTGCGATAGATACGCTCCCAACGGGGCAACTCCACGCCGTTCTCGCGGCTGATTTCGTGCCACACGTCGTTCACACCGATCAAGATCGAGAGTACGTCAGGTTTGTGGTTCCACACGTCAATTTTAACGCGCGCATACAAATCCACAACACGGTTGCCGCTGATGCCGCGGTTGATACACTCGTACTTTCTCGGGTCTTCGTTGGTCAGCGTACCAACGACAAAGTTCGTATAACCCACGCCGTACGAATATACCGAGCCGTCCTCGTGATCACGAATTCTGTTCATATCTGTGATCGAATCACCGTAAAAGACAATTTTCATACTATTTTCTCTCCTTTCTATTAAAGCTCCGCAATATCAAAAGAATTCTTAACGATCTGTCTGCCTTCGTGAACGTCTTTCACGTCGCCGCCGCCGCCGACCATCTGCATCATAAGATTGCCGATTGCCGTGCCTTCGGTAGGCCCTGTGATAATCTTCTTGCCCGTGTACTGCATCGTCAACTCGTTGAGCAACATATTCTTGCTGCCGCCGCCGATAATGTTCAGCGTTTCGTATTTCTCGCCCGTCACTTCTTCCAAAGCCTTCAAGGACTGGTCGTAATATCTCGCCAAGTTGTTATAGATTGCATACGCCATTTCACCGACGGAGAGTTTTCTACCCACCGTTTCGTTGATCGCGTCGATCATACTATCGGGAGCAAGGAATTTCTGATCGTTGACATTGATATAATCGTCGATCGGGTTCACCCTTGCCATATCCGCCAGCTCTGCAAAGCTGTACTTATCGTCGAGCTCGTGACGAACCTGCTGGATCATCCACAACCCCATAATATTGATCTGCAAACGGAATTGTTCTTTGACGCTTCCTTCGTTGGAATACCCAGCCGATCTCGCCGCGTCGTTCGTGTGCGCTTTATTCTGTTCCACACCAAGGAGCGACCACGTACCGCTGGATATGTACGGTGTCTGCGCCGACAAAGGAGCGGCAAGCACCGCACTCGCGGTGTCGTGCGTAGCAGGCAAAATCACCTTCGCTTTGTAGCCGACAATCGCCGCCACTTCATCTGTGAACTCACCCACAACCGTACCCGGCTGCGCCAGCTCGCCAAACAATTCTTTTTTATACCCGAGCTTTTCAATGATCTCGTCGTCCCACGTATGGGTGACGGAGTTTACCATACCCGTCGTCGTCGCGTTGCAGTATTCCTGCTTTTTCACGCCCGTCAAACGGAAGTGGAAATAATCGGGGAGCATCAGCATCGACTTCGCCTTTGCCATACGTCCCGTATTTTTATCGTCCAAGAGCTGGTACACGGTATTGAACGACGCGAACGCGATACCCGTCTTTGCGAACAGCGTTTCGAACGGAATAATCTCGTGCACGGCAGGGATCGTCGCGTCCGTTCTCGAATCGCGGTAGCAATACGTACCGCCGATCGCCTGATCGTTCTCGTCCAGCAAAGCATAGTCCACGCCCCAAGTATCGATACCCACCGAATAGGGAACTTTGCCCAGTTCTTTCGCCTTTTTCAGACCGTTCAAAATCTCGCTGAACAGGCGTTCGTGCGTCCACATAAGGTGCGTTTTGCCGTCGTACGCCGTCAAATCTTCGGGCCCGTTTTGGAAACGGTAGATCTCTTCGGTGATCATCTTGCCGTTTTCAAGGTGCGCTACGATGTGTCTGCCCGACGACGCGCCGATGTCGATTGCCAAATAATATCTCATATTTTTTTCTCCTTCTTGCCGAGAAATTTATTTTTTGTTTTTAGATTTTCGTAACCGAAAACGGAGTTTTGCAAGCCGCGTTTGCCGCCGCAATCGCCAGTACTCTCTTCTCTTCGTCCACACCCTCGGGCGCGTACGTCACGTTGTCGATATCCAAACCGATCAGCCCTTTTACCACGCACAGCCCTGCGATAAATCTACCAAGATCATAGGAAAGGTGAAAACCGTCGCGATTGAGCGTATCGCCAAGCACCGCTCTTGCATTTTGGATCGCCGTCCCCGACGGGATAAGCCGTTCAAATTCTTTACGGGGTAAAATCTTCGTCTGTACCGCATTGAGGATCGCCGCGTACATTTTGTCTTGATCGTTGTCGTACGGCTCGAAATTCGGATCTTCAAAATAATTCGCATACGCCCAAGTCATTTGCCAACCGTACGTGGGGTTTCCTTTCACCAACCCCTTCACGTACGCCATCAGCTCGTCCACGTCGTCGTACGTATCCGCGAGTCCACTGCGACCACTCTGCTGTTGCGTAAAGACGTAATCCCACTCCCGTTCCACGATGGCGTCGCTCATCTTAAAATCGGGAATTATCTTCCATTCGTCATCGGTATTCGTCCAATATTCATACGCGGGCAGATCACCGCGCGCATTTTCACAATGCAAGCGCAACGGACAACCGCCGATATATAAATTGCCGAGCTTGATCTCTTCTACGCCCAGATTTTTCAGGATTTTGTACACCCACTCCATCGCATCGACGGAAAAACTGTTGCCAATACCCAAAATTTTAACAGATTTTCGCATTTTTTGACGCCGTTCCTTGTTCGTTTGTGCGCGGTTTTGCTCGAATTTTTTTCTTCGCGTTTTCGCGCGCGTACTATTACTAAATACATTATAACACATAATTTTTTCTTTGTCTATATATGTGCGAAAGATTGACAAAAAAAATTTTTTATGCTACAATATGAACACAAACGCGCAAAAACGCGCAAACAGATTGCGCAACGCGCAAAAAATAGGCGGAAAAAACACGAAAAAACAGACGTAAAGGGGTATTTATGGCACTTACCGAACGGCAAAACGAAATTTTGAAGACGCTTCGCGAAACAAAGAGCGCAGGCGTGGCGGCGCTGGCAAAAGATTTATATGTCAGCGAGGCGACGATTCGCCGCGATTTGGCGGAAATGAAAAGTATGGGACTGATCGAACGCAGCCACGGCGGCGCGTTGCTACCCGAAAACGCGGACGAGATCTCCATCTTTTTCCGCATGGAAAAGAACGCAGGCGAAAAGGAACGCGCAGCGACCAAGGCACTCCCCCATATCCCCCCGTTCAAGTCGGTATTCGTCGATAGCTCGTCCACGGCGCTCGCCCTTGCCGAACGCATTGATTTGAGTTTCAAAACGGTGGTGACGAACAACCTGCAAACAGCGATTCAGCTGTCTAAAAAACCGAATATTAACCTGATTATGCTGGGCGGCAACGTGCATTTTAACACCAACTCTGCCACGGGCAGCTGGACGGCGCGCCAGCTGCAAGATTTTGCCTTTGATCTGATGATCTCGTCGTGCGCGGCGGTAATCGGTGGCGACGTGTACGAGCGTTCTATCGAGCAAAAGGAAATTAAAAAAGTGGCGTTCGAGCATTGTAAAAAGCGCATTTTGCTCATCGACCACACGAAATTTTCCGCCGTGGGCACGTACCGTCTTACCTCGCTGTCCGATTACGACGTCGTAGTCACCGACGATACGCCTCCTGCCGATCTTGATTTGTCGAACGTAAAAATTGTGTATTGATTTGCTTGCATTTTGAAAAATTTTGTACTATAATGGTGGCGAAAGGAGTAGCAAGGAGTACGCTATGATACAAGATTTACACGCACACACCTATTATTCGTTCTGCTGTCAGGACAAGCCCGAGAGCGTTATCGAGGCGGCGATTGCAGGCGGCGTTGAGCAGCTGGGCATTTGCGACCACAGCTACGGTGTAGGCTGCGCGCGTACGGAGCTTTGCTGGGACAAGGGCACGCGGCTGGACGCGAATTATGAAAACACGCTGGTGCGGTATTTCGACCATATGCGCCTGCTCCGTGATAAATATGCAAAGCGGATCAAAATCCTGTGCGGCATCGAAGTGTGCACGCTGATGGGCAAGGATAGCTATGCCCTGCCGTACAGCGCGGACATCTCCTTTTTCGATTTCGCGCTCGTCGAAAATCTCGACGATCCAAACTCCTTTTTGAACGGGGATATTTTTGATTTTGCAAAGCGTTGCGGCTGCCCCGTAGGCATCGCACACACCGATCTGTTCGCGTTCTGCGCAGCACGCGGCGAAGAACCCAACCGCTATTTCAAGCGGCTCGCCGACGCAGGGATTTTCTGGGAGATCAACGTTAATTACGACAGCCTGCACTCGTTCAAACAACACGATTACGTGACGGAGTTTTTCAAAAACAAAACGCAGCAGGAAATCGTGAGAAGATCGGGCGTCAAGCTCTCCGTGGGCTTTGACGGACATATCGCCAAAGAATACAAGCCCCAACGGGTAAAGACCGCCTGTCAGATGATCCGCAATATGGGCATCAAGCTGGCGTTTGAAAACAAAATTTTTTAAGTGTATTGCACATAGCAAAACGCCCTGCCGTGGCAGGGCGTTTCTTTTTAGCGTTTTTATTCAAAAATCAATTTTCCAAAGCCTTTCGTTATATGGAAATTGATATCTTCGTCGTTCGTCGGACAAACGGACAAATATTCGTCGTTTTTATTATCGATGCGATAGATATTCACGCGCCAAGGCAGCTGCGTTGCCCGTGCGATATCCTTTTCGTCCGCAATCAAAAACGTAAACGGAATCTCGATCTCCGTCGTCCACCAGCCGTCCTTGATGGCAATATTCCACAAAATCCCGTCTTTTTCCGCATCCTCGCCGTGTGCATAGCCGCGGCGACCGTCGGGATTAAAAATATGCCCCGCATACCATGCCCCCGTCGGCGCAACGTCAACCTCGTAATACCACTCTTCGCTCCCGTACGGAGATAAAAACACCTCTACCGTGTCCGCGTTCCACACGGGCTCGTTCTTGTAATCGCCCTTATACGGCGAGTAAAATTCCTGCCCTTCCGCCTCGATCTTTACACGGATACTTCTACCCGTATAAGTAAGGGACGCGTACGTCTTTAACGTCGCTTTGCCCCCATAGCGTACCTCGTTGAGCAAATATTTTTCTCCAAATGCACCCTTTTTTGCCACCAAAGTTTTCATAGCCGATTCCCCTTGCTTTTTCTCACCCTTTCAGTATAGCATATTCTTCGTTTTTTTGCAAGCGCATACGCACGCAAAATGCAGTCTTTTTCACAAAATCCCCCCACACGTATCGAAAGCAAACACAAAAGACGGGCGTTTTTGCCCGTCTTTTCGTTCGCTGTTTTTTATAAAAATCGATCAATCTTCGTCTTCTTCGTCGCTCTCTTTCTTCTTGCCGATCGCACACAAAATCCCCGTCACAATCGCCAAGCCCAGACCTACCGCGCCGTAGATCGCCGATTTTACGAAATATTTCGCTTCTTCGAGATCTTTCCAGTCGCCAAAGGACAGCTCACCAAGATATTTCTTCGTTGCAATATACTGCAAAGCCGCCGCTGCAACCGTCCAGATCAGCAGCCAAACAAGGGACGCCTTCACGCCGCCGTTATTCATCGTCACCTGCTTTTTCATCGCCGCCGTCACGCGTCCGATCGAGAAAGATACGGTCAGCCAGCTGCACAGGAAGAGAATAAACGTGAACATTTCGTCGTTGTTTTTCGTTTCGCCCTGCGTCGATACGATCACGTTTTCCGTGTAGCCGAAAATCATATACCAAAGGGGCATTTCCGTATTCAACAAATATTTGAGAACGATCACCAAGAACACGGCAATCGCCGCCGTAGATACCGTTCTAAACACCGTACGCACAATGGAATCGTGCCCGAGCGAATCAAGCAGCACTCTCGCAACCACATACCCTGCCACGAGATAGAGCGTCACTTCGCCCATCGTGGAGAGATCCATGCCGGCGCTCGTCGTCAGACAATATACGATATACGCAATCGCACAGCCAGCAACGCCCTTCAATTTCTTGCACATACGGATGCAAGCTCTGCTCCAACCGATGGAGTGCGCCTGCGCCAACGGCGTCCAGCAAAACAACAATTTCAACGCGATGATAAGGAAGAAGAGAATCGATACCAAGGGGAATATCAGCGCAAGCACGTTCATACAAAGGTCGGCAAGACCAGCCCCTTTGTCCATACTCTTCGCCATCCACTTGATCGTTTCGCCGAGTTCCTTAAAATATCCACTAATGTCTTTCGTGATGATTTCCACCTGATCCACCACTTCTTTGATCCCGTACGACTCCTTACCGAAAATCGTCACAACCTCGATCAAACCCAGCAAAAACATCGCGCTGATCGCGACCAAGACCCCAAACGCGATGAACGTAACAGCCTTTGCCGCAGGTACGGTTTTTGTCTGTTTGCCCATGTTGCTACCCTCCATATTTTCCATTATGCTTTTTTGTCCACAATCGCAAAACAACCAAAATTGCACAATATCATTTTATTCGTTATTTTCATTATATTATACCTTCTTTCATTTGTCAAGTCTTTTTCCATTGACTTTTGCCGATTGTTAACGAATTATAAAAAACTCTCCGCGTTTTTTCGGAGAGTTTTCGAGTATTTTTATCGAAAATTTGATTATTTTGCCGCCGCAACAAAGCTGTCCTTCACCACGTCAAACACCTGCTTATTCGCCGCGGCGATCACGCCGTCGTCGCCAAAGCGGTACGCTTCGCCTTGCAAATTACATACCAGCGCACCTGCCTCTTGGCAGAGCAACAGCCCGGGTGCAATATCCCAAACGTTGTGCGTAATGATCACGCACGCGTGCGTTTTTCCCGACGCGGTGAACGCAAAGTCCATACACGCGCCGCCAAACATACGCATTTTTGCAATTTTGGGAAAAATCATACGAATCGCATCGTGTTCAATCCGCGCCAGTTCGGTATTGCGGTGGGGATAATCGCCTACGCTCACCAGAGCATTCTGCAATTCCACACCGTCGTTCACGCGTATCCGTTCGCCGTTGCACCAAGCCCCTTCGCCTTTCACCGCATAATACCACTCGCCAAAATGGGGCAGATACACCACGCCCACCACCGTTTCATCGTTCTCGATCAGCGCCGCCTGCACGCCGTACAGCTTTGCCCCGTTCGCCATATTACACGTGCCGTCGATAGGATCGAGCGACCATACGCGTCCCTGCCTTTGCACCGCCGAAGAAAACTCTTCCCCCAGTACCGTGTCGCAAGGAAACGCTTTTTCAATCTCTGCCGTCAGGTATTTTTCGATGTTCAAATCGAGATCTGTGACGAGATCGAACGCACGCTTTTGCACCACCGTCCGTTCTGCGTTCGCATACTTTTCATACGCCGCCGCCATTTGTGTTTTGAGAAAATCTAGTTCCTTTTCATATCGCATATCGTTCACACCTTTTCGCAATCCACCTTACTGCTGTTGTTCTTCCATATCTTGTGAGAGTTCGCGCTGCTCTTCCTGAAAAATGCGCGCTTTCTTTTCGTCCTTCTTCGTCACCGTATATTCCTTATTCTCGGGATAATTGATAACCACTTGCGGGAACGCGATATCGATGTCGTTTTCGCGCAACAAAACGCGGTATTCGCGCAGCATATCCCTTTGCACCTGAAAACGGTCGTTCTCGTCGCATTTTGCCACGATCTTGATCGTCACGTTCGAATCTTTATACGCACAAACGCCCTTGTAATACGGGCCTTCCACAATCCCAGGAACGCGTTGTCTGATACGATCCAAATTCTTTTCCAGAATATTCTCCACCAGCTCTAACGGCACGTCGTACGGGAAATCGCAATCAGCCACCGCAAGCGAAAGCTCACGCGAAAGATTGACAACGTCGCCGATGTCGTTGTTGTTGATGATTTTTATATTCCCTGCCGCGTCCAAAATTTTCGTCGAGCGTACGCCGATCTCGATGACCGTACCCCTAAAATCATTGATCGAAACGATTTCTCCCACGTTGTATTCGTTTTCAAAAATGATAAAAATCCCAGCGATAATATCGGCGATCAGCGGCTGTGCACCAAGACCAACGACGAGCGTAAGCACGCCCACCGATGCGATCAGAGCCGTCGTGTTCACACCGCAAGCCTTCAAAACGAAGATGATAATCGCGATCGCGCCGCCGTATTTCACAAACCCGTCCAACAGCGCAAACACCGTTTTCATACGGTTGTTTCTGCGCATACGCGCACGGAATACCAATCGCAAAATTCTGCACACCGCGTACACGATCACAATATAGATCAGGCATTGTATCAATACGGGTACGTGTCCGCGCAACGATTCCCACGTTTTAGAAACGTCCCAGACGTTTTCCTTTAACCACACGGAAACGTCCGCGTCTGGCTGAACCAGCTCTAACGCCATACACGCCGCAAACCCGATCACGAATAACGCCAACACCGCAATCTCTATGATTGCAAACACTTTTTTCGTCTTCTTACTCATTACTTATTTCTCCTTCGTTTTTATACCGTTTCCGATACGTCGTATGCAAATTCTACCCAAGCGTATCGGTCACCCTTAATTTCAAACAATGCTGCTATTTCCTCGTACGGGCCCGAATATCCGCACGCTTTCATACCTATGCGTACCATTTGCACGTCCGCTCCCACGTCCACGACTGCGCGGTGGTAGAACCCATCATCCGTCAACGCAAAATCGTTTTCGCCAAGTGCTATCTCCGTGCCGTCGTCCAAGGTCAGCCTTATCGAGTCAAACTCGTACGTCGGTAGTGTATCCAACAAAATCTCCAACGCCTTTCCCGTACCCGTCGCCGTTGCCGTCACCGACACCGACCAGATCTTCAACGGTTCTGTGCCCGTCGTCCCCGACACGGCAATATTCCGCAAAACGTATCGTACGCCGTCTATTTCTTTGTATATATTATAGACGATGACGTACTCACCAAGCGGAACGCCTTCCAGCGCCCATACTGCCTCGCGGCTAGCCAACACGCCTGACACCCCCGTTTCACTCGAAGAATATTCGATCTCGTAATACACTTCCGCATCTTCGCTCGCAAAGTCCGTTTGAATATAGATATTGATCGTACCGTCTTCGTTGTATGTCGTGAGTACGTCTCCAGGATTTTTATATTGGAACGTATATTCCGCTGATACTCCCGTCTGCAACGTGACGCTCCGTCGCTCGATTACTTCCCTACCGTCCGCCGTTCGCGCACCGTATTCGTACACGCTCACACCATCGGACAGAGCAAAATTCGCCAAACCGTCCACCGCTTCGTATTCCGTTCCGTCTTCCGCCACCACAAAACCAACCGCGTCGCCGCGCGTCAAGAACGCAAATTCTGCGTTGCCGTATTCGCTGTAAACAGTCACGCCCGTCATCGCCGCCAACGGCAAGGTAATTTCTTGGCTGTCCAGCCGACCTTCGTTCGTCCAACCGCCCTGCGTAAGATACGAATATTCCGCCGAAATAGTCACCGCCGTCGCCACGCTCGGTACAGACGTAAGCAAGAGCGTACCAAACTCGTTCAAGGCGACGTTTTCCAGCACAACCTGCTCCATTTCGCCCGTATCGTATTGCGCTTTGACACGTAACGTACCATACTGCGTTTGCAAGCTCTCCGCGCCGCGCACTCCGTACTCGACCTCCACACTTCTATCCGCACGCAAAATCGGCGTCCCCGTCAGCTCGATCTCGGGCACGGGCGCTTCGCCTACCCCGTACACGTATTCGTAGCGATACGTCGCGAGCGTATTCGTCCCCCCTGATTGCACGTCGTCTACCGAAAAAACAAATTCGCCTTCCAAAGGTTCGGGAACAACTCCTTCAAAATACCCTTCCGCCGTCAAATTGTCGTCGCTGTAATATACCGTTTCGCCGTACGAAACGTTCAGCGTATATTGCCCGCCCGTCTTCGTTAAGTCGGATACGTACACGGAGTATTCTAACGCGTCCGCGCCTTCGTACGTACTTTCACTGACAATGAAAAACGCCGTGCGATAGGACGCGTCCAACGTGACGAATTCTTGCTGATAACATACCGTACTTTGCCCCGTCGTTTCGCTCGTACCGATCATTTCCAAGGTATATTTCGTTGTAGGCGAGAGTGCGGAAACCACCCTTTCGTTCCGACCTTGTTCCACAGCAAATTCCATTTGTTCGCCGTTCTCGCCGCCGATCACCACGCGGTATTCCACCCCTTCGGCGGGTTCTTCTAACAGTAGCGCGTACTGCATACAATCCGCCCCTGTCACCAAGCTCACCATCTCCATCTTCGGCAGCAACGGTTCTGCTTTGGGCTGCAATTCTACAACCCCTACGACGACCGTTGCCACGGCAACCGTCCCCACTGCACCAGCCACCGTACCTACGCCGCCTGCCGCGTGCGTAGAGCTGTGCAACCTATCCAAAAACTTCTTCGAACGTTCACGCGCCGTCTTTCTTCTTTCGCTTACACGTGGCGACGAAGAAACATCTGTTTCTACAGAATACTCCGCACCCGTCTGTCCGACTTCGGGGGGCGTAGGCGTGTAATCGGTCGTCTTTGCGTATACTTCCGCGCTAAATTCTCTATACTCCGCAGGACCGCGCGAAAACTCTTCGGAAAGATAATATTCGTCTTTTTTCATCTTCGCGCCTCCTTATTTTCTGTGTTTTACACGCAAATTATATCATACGATAGGCAATTCGTCAATGCCTATCGAAAAAAAATCCAAAAAAAAGATCGACGCGTTTTTGTTCCGCGCCGACCGTTTTTTATTTAGATAATCAACCCGTCCATTTCCGTCAATTTGCCGTCCTCGTAGAGCACCGTCTTGACTTCGTATTTTCCGAAAACTAGCGGTAATCGCGTACCGTCCACCGCCAAATGCGTTGCAATCGTTCTTTCCGTATTGTTCAAAAGACGGAACAAAATCCCCTTCCTGCCGTCCGCTTTTTTCATCGCAACCAGCGACACCGTATCGTCGCCAAGCGACACGTCGAAAGTTTTCGGCTCCGCCGTGCGCGGCGTAGGGAAGATATTGAGCGCGTACGATTTTTGCGTGAATTCCTGCGTAGCACGTTCGAGATCTTTGCGATCGAACACACCCAAACGGAACGCAAAACGGCTCTCGCCTTGATCGGCTTTCTTTGTGAAACGATCGGTGGGGATCAACGGTCTATCGTTGATCGGGTGCGCGCAATAGGTGATCGCGCGGACGAGAGACATATACAGCGCGCCCTTTTCAAAATGGCTGCCGTACACGCTGTCGTTCATAAGTGCCAAGCATTTTTCGCCGTTATCCACCGCCACGAAACGGTGCGCCACGTTCTCGCGCGCATCCGTGAACAGCTCTTCCGTGCCAAACGCCGTCTGCCCGATCAGCTTACCTTCGATCGCCACGGGCACTTTGAGCTTGATACACTTATCCACGTCGCCCAAGAACACGCGCACGTCCAAATCCACGTAATCGTTGTTTTTATAAATTTTATACAACACGCGCGCACGCGTATCGTCCTTTTGGAAAAACGCCTCGATACCCAAATAAATATCGCCGTCTTCGACGACCTGAACGCTCTGCATTCCAGCAAACACACCATTCGGTTTTTGTGAGAGCGCAAACGGCTGCTCGTTCTCGCCAACGCGTTTTTGCTGCTGCACCGACATCGCCCAAGGATCGGCGTTATCGTCGAACATCACAGGCAAAAAGCCGTCTTTTACGTACTCCACGCCGTCGATTGCGTACCGTTTCATCAAGCCCGTTTTGCCGTCGATTTCCACGTATTTTCTGCCGTTATCAAAGACAAAGCTGCTCACCCTGTCACGCTTTTCAGGCGCTTTGAAATCGATATACACGCTAAAACGATTGAGCTGCAACGGTGCAAGCTCCGCTTCGAACGCCACGCGTTTGCGCCAATCGAGCGTCAAATTGCTCTCTTCTTTTATCGTCTGCGATTTAATCAGCTCCCCCCTGTCGTTCAACACGCGGATATACGCCACGCTCTCTTCGTTCCAGTTTTGATCAGCGAGCATAAATTCGCACTCCACGTTCTCTTTCACCGCATACGGGTGGGGGTTGAACACGATAACGGGGTATTCTCCTGCCGCCGCTACGTCTTGCGCCGCCGCCAGAGCAAAGTACGCCCTGTTCTTTAATCTATCCGCGTCCAAGAGCCCGTGATTTAACAGCATCAAGCCGTTATCTTCGCCGCTCTGCACACACGTCCCCGGCAGTACGTCGTGGAACTCCGCATTGAGCAAGTCCTGCGTGATTTCGTGGATTTTTTCTTCGGGATATTCCTGCAAAGCCCCCACAGCGTATGCCGTTGAGAGCATTTTTTCGGTCAAAAACAGCTCGTTTTCCAGCTTCGCGTGCAGTTTCTTAATTTTGCTCATCGAAGTGTAGCAGCCGGGCATTGAAATACGCAAGGATTTATCCCACGTCGCCGTCGGCTGAATACGTGTAAAGAATTCTTCGGGAGTGGAGTGGATATAGCGGAACTCGCCGCCTTCTTCTCGCATCATCTCGGCAATATCCGCCAAGTCCTTCGCGGACGGACCGCCGCCGTGGTTTCCTACCCCCCACAACGCGCAAATCACGTTCTCACCCATCTCCTTGGAACGGAACTCCGCTTTGCTTTTGATATTTTCCACCGCATTACCCAAAGGGCTGCTGTACGCGCCCGAACGGCAAGCCTTTACTTCGCTCCCGTCCAAGCCCTTCCAAATAAACTGTTCGGCAGGTAAAGCCGTATCCCAGTGATAAGGCCGCATAAACAGATAGCTGTCATAGCCGCTCTTTTTCAAAATCTGCACCAAACCGACGGTATGCCCGAACGGATCGAAATTGATCGCCGTCGTCGGCTCTTTGCCAAATTTTTCCTTAAAATACCGCTTGCCCTCTTGAATTTGGCGCACAAAGCTCTCGCCCGAAGGCATATTGCAATCCGGTTGCAGATACCAGCCCCCCATAATATGCCATTTGCCGCGTTTTACCAGCTCTTGGATTTTCGCAAACAAAGCAGGCGCGTATTCTTCTACGTACTTGTACACCGTCACTTCGTTGTGACAGAAAACATAATCGAATTTTTCCGCAAGATTGACCGCCGATTGAAAGGTGGAGAGCACCGCGCTCGCCCCTTCGGGCCAATCCCATTGCCAAATCGGATCAATGTGCGCATTACAGATCAAATGAACTTCTTTCATATACTTTCCCTGTCTTTTGCGTTAGATAACGCCCTTTTTAATAAGAATATTCGCATAGATTGCCGTTTCACCCGTCGCAATCACCGCATACGCCTTTTTCGAGCGATCGTAAAACGCCTGACGCTCGATCAGGCCTTGGCGCACGTTATCGTCCATAGCGTTCGCCACGTCGATATATTCCGCCCAAATGGTCGGCGTAGGATCGCCCTGCGTCGTCGCCATAAACATAAAGTTTTCTTTCGCGTACGTATCGAGCGGAATCAGCGAAAGCACCGCCTTTAACATCTCCACGCCGCCATGCCCGTCCGCACGCACTACGCGCTGTCCGTGGCTAGCACTGGGGAAATTGCCGTCCGCAATCAAAATTTCGTCGCCGTGTCCCATCTCCGCCAAAATTTTCAATAATTCGGGGGATACAATATTTGGTATGTTTTTTAACATTTGTTTCTCTCCTTGTATCTTTTTTAGATATACCATCAGTTTACTATATTTTTAGCCGTTTGTCAATGCTTTCAAAAAAAATCCACCTTGCGCTTTTTATGAAAAAAACGCAGCACCGCGTTTCGTGTCTGCGTTCTTCTATTTTTTTACGTTTTGTATACCTTTTAGCTTGTTTTTGATACATCCGTCCATTTAGACGCGCTTTGCTCGATCATCCCAGTACTCCGTCGCGTAAACTTTGCGCGAATTATCGTCCATCCACGCCAACGTTTCGGGCAAATTCTCGTTCACAGCGTCAAAACATATCCCCTGCCGCGCGCACCAAACCAGCGCCTCCGCAAGTATCTCCCCCGTGCGACACGTCCACAGGATAACCCTTGCGCCTTGCGCCCTCTCTTCCTTTAACGCACGCAAAACATCCGTTCTCGGCGCGCCAATCTTCGGATATTCGTTTTCGCATAACGTTCCGTCAAAATCACAAGCAATTATCTTCATCATAAACTCTTATAATACCGCGTATTGCAAAGCTGAAATGCCGCCACATCCTTTTCGCTGCGCGCCTTTTCGTGCGTACCGCGCATCGAACACACCGTTTCACTTCCTTTCTTTCGCACCGCAAACACCAAATCCCCCATTACGTCCGTATATCCGCCGTTTTCGTCGCGCGAAACTGTGATAAAGGTATTCTGCGAATACCTGTCGTGGAACATACACGCAACCTTTTTCGGCAACGGCGTACGGATAAAATCCTCCCCTGCAACACCGCCGACGGCGATAAACAGCCCTTCGTTCTTAATTTCGTCCAGCAATATTTCCGAATTCGCCGCGTTAGAGCCAAAATCACTCGCCAAAAAGAAATCCGTACCCGACAGATTGTTGCGATCCGCGATCGATTCTTCCCCTTTTTCGCCGATATTGCCCGTAAAGAGCAGCTTTCGATCGTGATAATGAATCATCGTACAAACGACGTTTTCATACTCTTCTTTCCCTAATTCGTCGTAATATTCATTATCCAAAATCTCCATCGACAACCCGTCGCCCAAATCGATCGTTTTCCCCACGCACTCCTTTGCCGTCTTGTATTCGTTCTCGCTTTCGGCAACAAACGCCGCTTTCGCTTCGTTATACTTTTTATAGACGGAAACCTTCGCGTTTTGACTGGGATCGTTGCTTTGTCCGTAATCGATCAACGTTTGCACGTCGAACGTGCTCAAAATGCCCTTTTTGTCCCCGTCGGGATCGCAAATCTGCGAATAGGCATACAGGCTCGGCGACGTGACAATTACGTATTCCAGCACGCCGTCCAGACAGTATTGCGCCACCTTGCGTACGAAATGATCGCTGGCATAATCCGCCGTAGCATCGGGATAATTGCCGCAATCGATCAAAATATCCGTCTTGCCGCGTTGGATCAGCGTACAATTACCAAGGTATGCCTTGCTCGCCGATTCATATCCGCTAAACACGAACGTCTGCAAAGATACCGTGCGGTTTTCCTGAAACCATACCGTCTTCGTCAGCTGCGGAATACTGTCCGAGGCATAATTTGAACAATGTAATTCCACGTTTTCCGTCCTGTCCATTTTGAACGTAATATGCCCGTAATATTGATACGAACTACCCGTGTTGGCATCGTAGCGCGAAGTGATATACACGTTATCCGTCGCCGCTAAAAAGGTATCCAAAACTTCCTGCTTTGGAAAGCCCCAATATTTATTGACGCTGTCTTCCGAATTAGCCAGCGCGGAAATTACCACGTTTTTGGGCTTGATCGCCGAAATGAGCGCGCGGCTGTTCGACGATTCGCTCCCGTGGTGCGCAGCTTTGAACACCGTCACGCCGTCCGCGAACAAATTCTTGTAATTTTTCGCCAACGCCGTTTCGCCTGCCAAATGCACCTTTTGACCTTGGTTGTATTCTTCCATATCCCCCGTCAAAAGGATCTTCGACTGCCCGTATTCCATAGCAAGACACACCGAAACGGAGTTTTTATACATATCTTTAATCTCGGGCAGAAAATAATACGGATTATATAAAAAATGCAAAATCGGCGCGTCCGTACCATCGCCAAACCTTTCGCTGTATCCTTCCTTTTGTTCGTCGAAAGGCTCGAACGCGTTGTCCGCGTTCCTACGCGAAAACAGCGATGAAATCGGCACGTATGCCACGTCTTTCTCTTTTATCAGCTTGTTTCGTTCGGACACGTAATTTGTATATACGCCCGCCGTGTACAGCCCTTCGTGTTCTTCACGGTCAAAATCGACGATTTTTTTCAACGTGTATTGCGAGAGTTCCTCGCCTTTCACGCGGAAAGATTGCAACAGCTTTTGCATATTGCCAAGGTGATCGGAGTCCCCGTGGGTGACCACCAAGTACTCCAAAATTTTGTCCTCGCATACCTTTTTGAGCTCTTCAATCAAGCCCGTATCGGTGAGAAAGACGCTGGAACTCCCCGTCTTTTCACCGCAATCGATCAGCATTTCCGTGTCCTTATATTTCGCGATCGCGCAATCGCCGTTGCCAACGCTATAAAAGGTGATCTGCAAATCCTTCGGAGCAGCCGTTTCGCCCTCGTCCGTCGTGTTCTCGGCATTTTGGACGAGCGGTTTTTCCACTCTCGCGACGTCCTTTCGTCCGTCTTTCCAACCCCCAAATAAGGGTACAAAAGCGCCAAAACAAACGCAGCAAAGCACGCAGATACACACGATCCGCGCCATCTTCTTTACGAACTTCCCGTTTGTCATACGCCTACTCCCTTTGCATAGCTACGTCGCGTGCTCCGCAAATCACACGGAACACGCACGCCTGCCTTACGTTAATTTCCCTTTTTCTTTTTCAGCGCCACAAAGCCTGCCACCAATGCCAACACACCGAACATCGCGCCCGTGCCCATCAGCGCGCCACCACAGCCGCCGTTATTTCCACCGCCGTTATTTCCGCCGTCATTATTGCCGCCGTCATTATTGCTGCTGACGTTTTCGCTAACCGTTTCGCTGAAACTTTCGCTAACCGTTTCACTCGTATTTTCACTGCTGTCCACGACTTCTCTCGGCGTAGCGGTATAGACTGCCTTATACGTGACCGTTGCCGTACACACGGTAGAAAGGGGCTTGTCCCAGCCAGAGAACGTATAATCAAATTGATCGTCCGATGCTCTTACAGGGTTTGCAGGTACGACAATCGTAGCCCCTGCGCTGTACTGTGCCATCGAAAGCAGAACGTCGTTCCAATCCAAGAAGATGACGACGTACGTCTGCGTTTCGCCCTGTACAGGAATAGGAACTGCCTCAAACTTTGCCTGATACACCGCTTCGCCCGTGCAAGTTCCCGACACCGCAGGCGTCCAACCTGTGAACACGTACGTATAGTTGGCGTCTGCCGCACGCGTAGGCGTTGTAGGCATCACGATGATATCGCCGTGTTTGTATTTTTGCGTGCTCAACACCGAGCCGTCCCAGTTTTGGAACGTCACGGTGTAGGTCACTTCCTGTTCCTTACCCGTCACGTCCAACGTAACCGTTTTGTACGAATCGTATGCGACCAAAACCTTGTTGCTACCGACCGCGATTCTGCCGCCGATCACTTCCAAATTCTTGTTATCGACCGCCATCGAGCTGCCGTCACTGTAAAACGCCATGACTTGCAAGCCCGTCATATCAAACATTTCGTTTTCATAATACGTCAGTTTGTTTGGTTGCGCAATGATTTCGAGATGATCCAGCGCCTTTTCTTCCGCCGTCACCACTACGGACGTTTCCAGTTTACCGCAGTTCGCAACAACTCTATTTTGTCCTTTCACATATTTGACTTCGTCCAAAGTAATATCCACCTTCGGATATTCGATAGACGATTCCTTTTCCGCCGTCGGTGCGATACGTCTGCCGTCTTCCAGCACGTAGGACACCGTGAAATCCGCCGTCTTCACCTTTTCACCGACGTAGAATTTTACGTCGTCGCAAGGTTTGATTTCCAACGCAACAACGCGGATTTTACGCACCGACACCGTATATTTTGCCAAATAGCCCATCGCTTCAATAATGATTTCGTGATCGCCGATCGTTTCTGCGTCATAGGCTTCAGCATTGTACGTAAACGAATCGACAGCAAACGGCTCGCTGTTCGCGTCTGCGTATCTCGCCTCCACCGTCACGCCCGTAATATTAAACGCCTGTCCGTAATAGAAACTCGTCGTCGCGTTGTCCGTGTTAATATCCAGTACGGAGTCTGCGTTAAACTGCTGGCATTTCAATACGGGGAATTTGTTTTTACCAGCACACCAAGTTTCCGTATCAAAGCTCGTATTACTATACAAAATGGTGTCGAGCTGTGTGCATTTATCCGCCGAAAGGCTATATGTAGCCGTTGAGTTCTTCGTTGCGTAGCAACTGGTAAACGTCACGTCTCCGTCTTGCTCGCCAACGAGAATACCGCTGCTCGTCGCCTGCCCGTCCTTGCTAGACTGCGCCACGTAATATTGATCGATCTTACCGATCGCAATGCTATTAAACTGCGTTGCGCCCTTTGCGCTGCCGACTGCGCCGCCTACCCGAACGTACGCCGTCTTGCCCACCGACTCGCCCCACGCGTTCGCACCGTTCATCACGTACGAATTGTTAATGCGCGCGTTATTCGTCCAG
The DNA here is from genome assembly GCA_017467265.1 of Clostridia bacterium. GTDB lineage: Bacteria > Bacillota > Clostridia > Christensenellales > Borkfalkiaceae > Scatosoma. The sequence continues at coordinate 19,412 of JAFTSO010000043.1, read as the reverse complement.
CCGACCAAGCCGCCTACAAAGGTGACCGTCATATTATTCTTGCTGCCGTTGTGCGCAAACACTTTGAGATTTTTCAGGTTTTCTACGGCACATTTTTCAATCGTTCCGCTCGAATACCCAGCCACCGTACCGACTGCGAGTGTAATTCTGCCCCCGCGGTCGCGGCAGACCTGTATATCCGCGTTCGTGATGTGGCAATTGAGAATAGATCCTTGATTGTACCCAACCAAACAGCCTGCAAACACTTCATCTATCTCGCCGTAAGCAAGTCTATGGCCTGCAGACTCGGCAGGGTCAATCCCCTTGCCGACCGTCACGTTATCCAAACGCAAATTCTGCACCGTGCCTGCATTAAAAGCAAAGAACCCAAGCGATTCGCCGTTTCTCGGCGTAAGCAATTTGAAATTCGAAATCGTACAGTTATTGCCGTCAAACGAACCTGCGAACGGATTCGTCTTTTCCCCGATTCCGGCGTATGCAATACCGCCCAAATCGATATTTCTCACCAGTTTGAAATGACTAGCCCAATAATTACTATTCCTACGGAGCGCGTCCAAATCGTCCGCGGACGCAATCAAATACGGATCTTCTTCCGTACCCTGGCCGCCCGAAAAGCTGCTCGCTGCGATGATCTTGAACGAATACGAGCTAATCACGTCTTGATCGTTGCGGAGCGCCACCATAAACGATTTACCCACGGACGCGTCGTCTTTTACACGGAATACACCGCTTGCCGCATCCACGATATCCACGTAGTTCTCTCCGTTCACGATCGACCAATTTCTAAACCCAACGGGAATTTTATCGTTCGCGATATTCATATAAATTTCCGTCGAAGGCATTACGTTGCGCGTGACCGTCGAAGAACTCTCTTCGCAATATGTCGTGTTTTTGTTATATACCGCCGTATACCCCAACACGTCTGCCGCCGCAGCGTCCGTTTCGTCTTCACCGATTATACGGCTACAGCTGGGATATTTCTTCAAATATTCTGCATATTCATCGCCGCAAAGCTCTGCATACGCCTGCACCAAATAGTTGCGGATGATGCTCGTTTCGCCCTTGGACGGGAGTAAATCCCACACCGCGACGTTGTAATCGCCGGCAGGCACGCCGATCACCGCCAGCTTTACGTCTTGGTTAATCGACTCGATCCAGCCGTTATATTCGTACTGACCTTCCCCAGTCACCGAACCGTGGTAGGTGAACAGCTGATCCAACGTCATACCCGTGACCGCATTACCACCGTACATAAACAGATTGTAATTACTCGTGCCATACGTCTTTTTTTCTTCACTCGCAAACGTCTCGCTAAACGAGAAAGATACGCCGCCGCCGTATTTTCCCATCGCCGTATCAATCTTTGACGAAAGGAGATCGAGCTGGGTAATATCTGCCGTCTCACTCGACGTCTTGACGTAGCTCGTCACCTGAATCAAGCCGCCGTATTCCAACCCCTTGAACAGGTGCGTGCCGTATTTTTCCAGCAACATCTTCGCCGTGGGAACGTCTTTTACTCTATACAGCTCCGTCTTAAAATCGTCCGTCAGGTATTCGCTCAAATCGACGTTGCCTTGGATTGCGTAAGCATGGCTCAAAACGCGCTGATAATACGTTTCAAAGCGTTCGGCATACGTCGTCGTACTCGTGGACGTTCTATCGAACTGCGTACTCACGTCTGTGTTGACAACGGCAATCTTCGCCGACACGCCACCGCTCGTGAAAGAGCCCGTCTGCTGTGCCAGCTCCGTCGCGCTGTACCCCACAAAGCTCTCGCCTTTGCTCGGCCCAGCGTTGTGCGTATTCTTCGCCACGTATTCGCCCCAGCCAGAGCTGGCAGGTTTCAGGATCGGATACTGAAAAATCAAACCGCCGTCCAACAAGCTCTTGCCGCCCGTCACGTTAAAGCCGTAGCGCATCATATTGATTTCGCTCTCTGCCGTAATGCTATCTTCCTCGTCTGTTGCGGCAACCTTCTTCCAAGAAGGGCTCACCCAGCCAAAGAAATAGCAAAGTAACATCGTCATCGCCAAAAGGATGACAGCCCACAGCTTCCGTTTTTTCGTAAACACTACGTTTTGCATAACTACCTCCCGTGAGAACCCCCACGTTTTTTCTCTTGTATCGTGATACGTATGCGATTTTACACGCACACATAAACGTATCCGCCTAACATTATTCTTTTGGCTCGTCGTACAGATTGCGATATTGCGCGACGACTTTCATCAATTCGTCTTTGAGCCACGTCGGCTCTAACACTTCACAATCTTTCCCAAAGCCGAGCACAAACCGCAACACGCTGTCCTTGTTTTGCATCTTGACAGAGAGCTCCGTCGTCCGATCGTCGATCTTTTCCACGCGTTGATCTTTGCCATACACCCGTTCGGTGACGAGCATTGCGTAATTACCCGTCAAACGGAGCTTGATCGGGTACCAATTTCCGTTCTGTTTCATACCGAATTCGTCTAAATAATCGCTTTCTTGATACGTCTTTAACACGCGGAACGTACGGTGCTGCACCGCCCAGTTTTGAATACGGTTGATCTTAAAATATCGAATATCGCGTATGCTCTCATCAAACGCCAACACAAACCACGCGTTGTTGTACATATACAGCTTGTACGGGTGAATCATACGTTTTGTGCGATCGTTTTGTTGGGAAAGATAATCGATCTCCACCACGTACCGCTCGGCAATCGCCTTTTGCAAAGCAAGATAGCGCGACTCCAACTCTTCTTCGGACATCGCCAAGGGGAAACGGTTCGCAACGAAAGGCTCGTCCAAGCCCGTATCTCTCGTCATCACCGACGGCATTACCTTCCGCATTGCCGCAAAGAACGCTTTCTTTTCCATAAAATCGTTGCGTGCCAACAGGTATTCCGTCCCTGCCATCAACCCCGTCCGTTCTTCGTCCGAGAGCTTGGTCACGGGAAATAAGCCGTGCCGTTCTAAATAATAGCCGCCGTATCTGCCGTGCTCCGTCTTGATCTGATAGCCGATGCGCCGCAGTTCTTTCACGTACAGCGGTATGTTGCGTGGATTGGTATCCAACTCGCCGGCCAGCTCCGCCACGCCCACAATGCTATTGCGGCTGTACAATATTTTTAACAGCTCGATACATTGCGAAGTCTTCGTCGTTTTCCCGTCATCCATATCCCAAAAATTCGTTTGCATTTTCGTCCTTCTTTTTGTTAAGTGTTATTATATCACATTTCGTTGTGCTTTTCAAGTATTTTGTTAACTTTTTTCGTTCGTCTTTATTATATAAAGAATCTCGACATTATTGATGTCAGATTGCAAAATTTTTCTCGGAAAAAACCACTTTCCCTTTCTATCAAAAGCAAAGCAATCCCACCGTTGCGAGCACAAGCACGAGCGCCCCTTCGCCTACCTGCGCCCAGCCCCAACCGCGTTTGTTATCAAAAAAGGTTAAGCAAATCAGTAGCGCACACCCGAGCAACGACCATATCCCCACGCAGACGAACGCCACCTTATATGCCGCGCGAAATAGGGCGAGCAAGACAAAATTCGCCGTCGTTTCCACCGCCAGCCACACCGTTCCCGACGCCCAGTAATCACACCAAAGCAAATCGTGTAAAGTCCAAACTGTCCACACCGAGCATACAGCAGCCCACGTAGGCGCAAAAATACCCCAAGTCCACCGCCAAAAGGACCGCGGAATCCCCCAGCCACACCAGTACGACACCAACGTGAACAGGCCAAATAAAAGAATACTACCCCAAAAACCACCTTTTTGCATACGCAGCCGCCTTTTCGCCGCGCGCGTGCCTCGAAATACCGTACGTTTTTGTTTGCAGCGTGCCATCGGCGCACGTTGCACCGCCGCCCGTCCACCAAGGGCTTGTTTGCCACCCGTCCCCCCACCTTTGCCTGTTGGGCTCGGTGTTTTAGGCGACTGTTTCTGTCCCTGTGCCGTCTTATACCCATCCGATTTTATCGCCCCGTTCGGGGCTACTCTTTTGGGCGACAAGCCCTACCTTTGGGGACGGGATTATGCGGTGGTGCAGCTTTTGGCTGGGGCGGTACGCCGTCCATTACACGCACCGCGCAGGCGATTAGCCGCGTAAAACTCTCTTTGCTGATCAATTCCGACACCACCGCGTAATAATTGAGCAATTCCTTTTCCCCTTTCGCCTTATTTTTTAGCAGCGTTTCAAAAATACACAGCCGCTTGTCCACCGCGTAAAAGGTCTGCACCTTTTTCTTGGCGGCAAAGCTCGCCGAGCAAAGATCGGACAGTCGGCAATACAGCAAAAACGGATCGCAAATCTCCCCGTCCGATCGCCGCGTCGTATAAATTTGAAATAATCCTTCGTAAAATTCCATAATCAGCTCCTATATCCGCGCAAACTCACCCCCGATTTCATCGCTAACGCCAACGAAACGTCGTCGCCGATCCCGATTTTGCAACCCATCTCGTCGATAAAATCAGCAATCTCTCTATGCTGTCCCGTCTGCAATTTCAGACACACGGGCTTTGCAAACCGCTCTTGAAAATTCCCCAAACACTGATAGGGATTGATCACGCCGTCCGTGCACAACAGTACGCCGTCTATATCGGAAAAATCAAAAATCCCCACCTGCAAATGTTCATATGCGTCCTCTTGCGACATCGAATAGGTCAAATTTGCCACCGTCTCGTCGTCTTCCCCACCGATCGGATACAACACACCTTTCCGCAGCAAAAACGCACCCCCGTCGCCCAATGTCGCACAGAGCACTTTGTTTGCAAAAATCATCGCGCCCTGTAGCGTTGTGCCGTATGCTTTCACGGGGTTTTGTTTCAGGCGAAAAACTTGCTCCTCATCGAGCCTACTAATCTCCGCTTTCGTAAAACGTTTCTCGTAAATATCTCGCTCCACGCGCGCGTTCCACTCACATAAGATTTGCAGACGCAATTTGTTGCAAATTTCCTTTTTTGTGTATCGATAGAACGCGGAGCGTTCCAGAGCGCCAAACGCGCGGATCACCGCGTCGGACGCATACTTGCTCCCCCGATCACTCCGCACGTACGTTGCGCCGCCGTGTCCGTCGCAGGCAGTCACGATCGTACGCTCTTCGTCGTGATAGCAGGCGGAATAATCCTGACACACCTTCTTTTCGCGCAAATGCGAATATCCCGTCGCCGTCCTTGTCAAATACGTAATCATATCACCACTCCCAGTCCTCCACCACTTGCAACGCCTGCTGCACCTGCATCTGCGTTTGCTGTACAATCGTGTTGCCAGCCTGTACGCTCGTCGCCGTCGATTTCAACTTCGACGCCGTCAAAACAATGATCTTAATGATGCGTTCCAGCAATTTTGCATCGTAGCAATCCACCACGTCCCCGTTCCCGTCCACAAACTCTCGTAGCACCTTCTTTGTGCGCTCGTCGTTAAGCTCGATGGCGATCCCGTATTTGAGCGCCACGCGAAACCAAGGCAATTTTTTGAGCGCAGCCATCTCTTCGGTGAGGGGATACTTCGTCGGGTGTCCGTCCGTCATTAGGAGCACGATGGGCGCTACGCCGCCAAAATCGGGCATAATCCCGCCTTTGCTCTCCTTTTTCAGCAATTCGCCCAGTTTTTCATAGGCAAGGTGCAAATTGCTCCAACCGCCCCCTTTGATGTCCTTGAAATCAAAATCTTCCACTCCTTTGCAACGCTCACCGTTCAAAAAATACGCGGCGGTGGAAAAAGTGATGACGCTCACGTAAAAATCCACGTTTGCGTTTTCGCCCTGCATCTCGATCAAGTGCGTTTTGATCTCGCGCAACGCCCTATTCACCTGCGCAATCCGCTCCCCTTGCATACTCTTGGAGCAATCGACCAAAACGATGACGTTCAATTTCTGTTTTGCGATTTTTTCCATATCCACTCCTTACCACTCTACGTCTTGAATATCGTCTAATTTCTCCGCAATTTCGTTCTTTGCCACGTCGTTATTGCTCGCGCCAAGCGCACCGCCATAGCCAGCCGACGCCGAGTTCGATTTCACCTTCGACGCTGTCACGGCGATCACCTTGATCACCTTCCGCAACGCCTCCGCCGTATATACTTTGAGTACGGTCTCGGGATTTCCCGTGAATTTCCGCAATACGTCCATCGCCTCGTCGGTGTCGATCCCGATCGCCAACGCATATTTGAGCGCAACCTTAAACCAGCCTTTGTGTTTCAGGATAGCCAAATGATTTTCCCAGTCATAGCTCGTGGGCATACCGTCCGTCATTAAGATCAAAATGGGCGCAACGCCTCCAATGTCGGGCATTTTGCCACCTTTCTCCTTTTTGCACAGCCATTTTGCCAGCTCATCATACGCACTCGAAAGATTTGTACCCCCTTCCGATTTGAGATCTTTCCATTTGAATTCGTTCACCGTTTGGGGCTCACTATACACCCACTTTGCCTCGTCGCTGAATTTGAGTGCAGAAATCTTAATCGTTGCGTCCGCCGTGTCTTCCTGTACCTCGGGCATCATACTCATCACGTCACGGATTGCGTTGTTCACCGCGCCAATCTTTTCCCCTTCCATCGAGCCCGAATTGTCAATGATAAAAATCAGCTGTAATTCCTGTCTTGCAATACCTTCGCCTAACGTTCTGTCCTTGTTTTCCATTATCGTATTTCTCCTATAATATTCTCGTTAAATTTAATTTTTAAGTTACTGACGATGGGCACTACGCCGCTGCCCGTCACCATCTTTACGTTGTTCTCTCCGTCCTTGATCTCCACTCCTTCGGGGAGCATCAGCTTGATCCCCCAAAGGGCAGGATTGTTCTTGTTTGCCACCACGATTCCTACCGCCTGATTATACCGCGCAGAATATTTGTCCACGTGATTTTTGTATAGTTTTTTGCCCAAATCCAATACCACGGCATTACGTCCTATATGCAGCGTGCAAAATTTCTTTGTTTCCTTGCCGCAAAGCGGACACACGTCGTACTTCTTTTTCTCTGAAAAACCAACGATATATTCGTGACCGCAGTACGGACACGCTATCAATTCATCGCGGTATTTCGTCAGCACTTTCAGCCACTCCAGCTCCGTCGTACGTTCGTTCTCACGATCTTGCAAACCATCTACAAACGTGCGGTGAAACGCTTCTTTCACGTACAGCGGAATATACGCCCAACGGCGCAAAACGCTGGTATGATAGCCGCGTATCGGTCTGTTCGACCTATCCGTTTTATGATAGACGAACACGGGCTTTTCACCGAATATTTCATACTCCGCGTCCTCGTCGATAATGTCGTATTCTTTCAATCTCTCCCCCTCGTACGGATTGCCAAGGCACAGCGCCATAAACAAAATTACCGCCAACGAAAAACGGTCGGAGTGCATATCCGGCATCTGTTCTCCGCGCACGATCTCCGGCGCCATATACCGCATTTTGCCCAAAATACCCAGATTTTTCTTGTCCGCCGTCACGTTATCGTTATCACAGATCAACAAATCCCCTGTATCGGGATCGAAAAAGAAACTCCCGTCGTTCAAATCCTGATACGAATACCCGAGCTCGTGCAAGCGCTTGAACGCCGTGCACAGCTCGATACACCAGCGTAGCAACACTTGCTTGGAACGAAATTTATTCTTGCCCGTCAAATACGAAACGAAAGACGCATAATTTTTCGGGCGCAAATCCATCAAATACCCGATTTTTCCATCGTCAAAATCGAGCAACGCTTTGGGCCATAAGAACGCTTCGCTGGGCGCGCCGCGATCGATATTATTCTTCAAATTATACCGAAAATCCGCACTCTCTTCGTTCTTATATACCTTCAACGCATACTTCTCACCGCCCCGCGAAACCAGATACACCTCTCCCTGTCCGCCGTCGCCGAGAAAATCTTCCACGACAAGCCGTTCTTTCTCGTCGATTGTGATTGTGTCGTTTTTTCTAAACCGCATTGTTCCTCTCCTTTATATTTGGTACTTTTGATTATAGCGAGCATACCGACATTATTTTTAGATGATTACATTTTTTTTGTTTTTTTCTTGTTGTGCGCGTTCCTTTTTCGCGCGATACGCGACATTATTTTTTGTTTATATGCGCAAAAAACACACAAAAAAAGACCGACGTTTTTTGATACGTCAGTCCGTTTTGTCTGCATTTTGTTGTTTTATAGAATTTACAAAGCGAAATTTACAGAACGGGAAATCCTGCCTTTTCGTGTGCTTCGATCAGCTCGTCGCACATCATAATAATGTCGTCGATGGACAGCTCCGCCGCCGTGTGCGGATCTAACATCGCCGCGTGATAAATATGCTCTCTCTTGCCCGTCGCTGCCGCTTCAATCGTAAGCAGCTGGGGATTGATATTCGTCATATTCATCGCAGCGCATTGTACGGGCAATCTCCCCACGCGCGTCGGGTGTACACCGCCACCGTCCACAACGCAAGGCACTTCCACGCACGCGTCCAAAGGCAAGTTCTCAATCCAGCCGTCATTAATCACGTTCCCACCAATCGTGTAGGGCTCGCCCGTCACCATCGCCTCCATAATCCGCGACGCGTACTCGTGCGAGCGCGTATGCTCGATCTCGCCGCCGTTTAACAGTTCCTCGCGTTGCTTTTTCCAGCCTGCAATCTGGTTGACACAACGACGGGGGTATTCGTCGAGCGGAATATTGAATTTCTCAATCAACCCAGGGTATTTTCCTTTGATATAGAAAGGATTGTATTCAGCGTTGTGCTCCGAGCTTTCCGTGCAATAATATCCCAGCTTGTCAATATAATCGTACCGCACCATATTACCGTGCTTTTCTTCGGCGTTCTTTTTCTTCGCCAAACGCTTAATTTCGGGGTACAAATCGTTGCCGTTCTTGTCGCGCACGTCCAACAGCCACGCCATATGATTGATCCCTGCGATCAATTCCCTGCCTACCGTGTCGTGATCAAGCCCCAGCTGCTCGAATAGCTGACTCGTGCAGACCTGTACGCTGTGGCACAGCCCCACCGTCTTGACTTTGGTATAGCGGAGCATATACCCCGTCAAAATTGCCATCGGGTTGGTATAATTGAGCAGCCACGCGTTCGGGCATACTTCTTCCATATCGCGCGCAAACTCTTTCATCACCTTAATGGTACGAAGCCCACGGAAAATACCGCCGATCCCCAGCGTGTCGCCAATCGTTTGACGCAAACCATATTTTTTGGGGATCTCAAAATCAATCACCGTACAAGGCTCGTATCCCCCTACCTGTATCGCGTTCACGACGAAATCAGCGTTCGCGAGCGCCGCTATTCTCTGGCTTACTCCCAGATACGTTTTCACTTTCGCTTTGCCGCCGTTATACCGCTTGTTCAAGGCATCTACAACAAGGAACGAATCTTGCAAACGGCCTCTGTCCATATCATACAGCGCTACTGTCAAATTCTGGTTCAGCGCAGGTGTTAAGAGTACGTCCCCGATTACGTTTTTCGCAAAAATCGTACTACCCGCGCCCATAAAGGTAAGTTTCATCTCCCATCTCCTTTTGCAAATTTTTCTAAATTTTATCATAAAAAAGCTGCTAAGTCTATTGCTTTTTGTGGCTGTTTTATGGTAAAATGTTGCTAATCACAAAAAAAGGATTCTTTATATGATATACGACATTATGTTAGAGCAAACGAAAGCACGCGATCTCACCCCCCTTTTTATCGGGCACGAAGTTTGCGCAAAAAAGCAAAAATTCGGTCCGCACGCACGCGATTATTACCTGATTCATTTTTGCATAAACGGCAAGGGGACTTTGCAGGACAAATACGGCGTGCACGAAATCAGCGCAGGCGAGCTATTCATTATCCGTCCCGGAGAAATCACGACCTACTTCGCCGACGGCGAAAAACCGTGGGAATACGCGTGGATTGCCTTTCAAGGCGAAATTGCGAACATTTTTAACACCGACCGTTCAACCTATCCCGTCCCTTTACAGTTTGGCGCGGAAATACGCGAGCTGTCGCAAAACGTCGTGACGTCCCCCTCCGTCTATATCGCGCTTTTGTTCCGTCTAATCTACACACTTTTTAACGAGCAAAAAGCAACGCCTAATATCGCCGAAAAAATCCGTCAGTATATTCATTTTAACTATATGCAAGATCTTACCTTACAGCAACTCTCTCATTATTTCGGATTTGAGCGTAGCTATCTATACCGCATTTTTCAGCGCGCCTACGGTATGAGCATCAAAGCCTTTATCATAAAAACGCGTATGGAGCAGGCACGCGCGCTCTTGGAACGGGGCTACTCCGTCGGCGAAACGGCGTTTGCCGTAGGCTACAAAGATCCGTTCAATTTTTCCAAAGCCTACAAGCGGCTTTTCGGCGTACCGCCCAAAGCACAAAAACACGGCTGAACGGCAAAAAACCGCGTTCATCACGACACGTATAGGGGGTTTTATAAAAAATGCAAGCCACGCGAATATTGCGTGGCTTGCATTTTTTAACAAGTATTTTTAGCAAACGTTGTTTGGGAAACTACCTTCCCCATAATATAACTTTGTGGGACATTTTGCATACGTACGGATATACGGTACGAGCTTGTTTAGGTTTTTCGGCGTCGCTTTTATTTTGATTTCCACGCTTCCTTCGCCGCTTAAAACGCGCTGGATACCTTTCTTCTTTCTATCCAACGTAAACACGACGTACGGCCGTTTCACGTCCAGCTTTGCGCGATAATAGCTTACAAAGCGTTCGTCCGTAGAAAACACGCGCGTGACGTTGTTCCACTCCGCTTTGCGTATCGCAAAGCACAGTAAGCACACCCGTAGCCCCCGTTCGCTCACCACCGTAGATTTGCAACAATACAGCGCAACCAACAAGCCAAACAAGGCTATACCACCCATAAGCGCCAGCTCGTTATACCGTTCCCTGACGATATCCACAATGACGCCGACGCCACCAAGGCAAGCGATTACAAAATAAGGTATCACCAAAAAGGCGTAATTCCCCATCAAGCGTATCTTTTTCATCTCTCTACTTCTCCTGTTTCTATAAGCGGACAAATAAGACGATCCATATCAAACCCGTCACAATCGGCAAGAGCGTCGCCACGGCAAAGTAAATTTTATCCGCCAAAGAACGCCCCTTTGTCATCGAAATTATAAAACCAACCACGCCCAGTACCGCCGCCGCAATATACCCTATTCCCCCGACGCCAAAAAACAAAATACCGGCAAAGAGAATCGCAACAGCCGAGCCAAAATCTTTTTCGTTTTTTGCCACCACGTCAATATAATAGATCAGCAAAAACGCCGTCACCGCAAAATAGATGGCTACACTCAAGATCTTCAGCGCTAACAATAATCCTTTCCTATTTTTCTTTTCGCTCATCGTCATCTCCTTATCTTTACGCATGCAAAAACGTATTTCTACTCTAACGCAAAGCGAACTACGCTCATAACAATTCGTTCAAGGTGTTGGCAATTTTTTCGGTGTTTGCTCCCTTGCAGGGCGCATTATAGAGCAGTTTTCTCGCCAGCTCGCCCGCGTTGCACCACGTCGTCGCCAACAGCCCTTCGATATGCCCTTGATCATGTTCCACGGCATAGTCTATAAAACGTTTTGCATTGTCTATTTCCTTCCAAGGGCAGACCAGCATTTTCAGTCCTGCTTTCGCCAGCAAGTCCACGGACAGGAATTTTTGATCGGCTTCATAGTGCCAATCGCAAATCAAAACGTCCTTGGAAATCATATCGATCGCCGCTTCCGTGCCGATCTCCGAAGACTCCCAGCTGTTATACCCCGTGTACTTGACCGAGGTCAGCCGATCCCCCCACATCATAATCTTGCCACCGCGCGATTGCACGTGCTCGTTGATGGAGTTCACCCAATCCGCATACAATTTTGCCTTCGGCACTTTCGAGCACTTGGGACATTTCCCGATATGGAACACCTCGTCGCAGCCGATATGGATCGTATCCGTTTCAAACGCTTCCATCATTTCGTCGATCAGCTCGAAAATAATAATTTTCGCAACAGCGTTGCTCAAACAAATACTGCGGCTGTAAAATACGCCCGGTTCGTTTTGCAGTTCGTCAAACTCGGGGTAGGCGCGCAACAATCCGTCCTTAATATCGGGCAGCGGCTCTTCGCTCGTGTGCCCATGCAAAATCCCGTCCGTCGGATTTGCAGGCAAGCCCGATTGATGATCGCACAAATTAATCTTCGGGATCAACGCCATATTATGCTTTTTGCACACGGCAAGAATACGTTTTACGTCTTTTTCCGAGAGCGGATCATAGCCGCAGCACTCGGGATGGCGACGGAATTGATAGCGATAACGGATCTGGAGCATGATCATATTCACACCGCGCGGCGCGAGATATTCGTCGATCAATTTAATCACGTCGTCCACGTCTTCCGTCAGCGGTGCAGTCAACAATACGCCTTTTGTTTTCCAAGGTAATTTCATAATATTTCTCCTTTTTTCTCTCTCAAAGATAGTCTTTCAGCCAAAGATAATACGTCGGCGTATGGAATTTGCCACGCATCGTGGGGTTCAACGCAAAGAGCAGGTGTTTCGGCTCTAACAGCTCCCCACCAGCCGTATCGATGCGGTACGCGTTAAAATAGATTTCGCCCTCGCCCGTCGAAATGGCTGCTTTCGGGAACGTCGCCGTTGCCACGTAGCCGTTATCACGCAACAAAACCTGCGTTTTTACAAACGGTTTTTCCACAAAATCAATATCCAAAACAGGCCCTTGTTCGTCCTCGCCTTTGTACGTCATTTTGGCGAGCATCAAGCCGTTGCGCGGACTAATTTCAATCTCGTAATATTCCCTTCTGCTCGGATCTGTGCCGATCAAAATCTCGCACACGTCCCCGTCCGAATGGATTTTGTTATACTCCTTATACGGACAATAATACTCGCTGTTTTCTGCCGTGAAAACAAAGGTCAGCATACCGTCTTTTTCGGTGATTTCCACCGTTGTTTTACGCTCGGTTTCCTGCGCACCCGTCCGACAATTTCTTAATTCGTAAATCATATCTTTATTCCTTTCGCAAATCCTCGTACGACGTGTTAAAGGGTACGGCGTACGGCTTGAACACCTTAAAATCTCTAAACTGAATTTTGCTCGCGTACACGCCCAGCCCCACTCTGCCGTATTGCTCAATCGGGTTATTGTCTGCAAGCTCGACCAGCAGTTCGCCGTCCACAAACAGGAACAATCTCTTGCCCACTCTGCCCGTTTGGATATGGTATTCTTTGTTTTTATCAAAATTTTTCAGCACGGCGAGCGCGTCCACGTTGCTGCTAAGCGGATACTTTTCAATACCCGATTTCCCCAGCCACCAGCCCTGCAAACCGCCGACGTAGCTATCAAACGGCTCACCCTTTGTATGATCCCAGCCGTTGGCACAGAACGTAAAATTGATGTCATTGTCATACGGGGGCAGCGCTTTGCCGTAAAAATCGAGCATAATATCGCCCAAATAATGCTTGTGCGAGTAAATCAAGCCGCCTCCGTCTTCCTTCATATACCCGACGAGCACCCCGTCTTTCGCCGTCCAAGTGCCCCCCGAAATCTCAAAATCTTTCTCCAAATTTTCCTGCGTAAAATCCGCCTTATACAAAAGCTCGCTCTTTTCTTCGATAATATCGATTTCCCTGATGCGCAACATAGTATCCGTTCTCCTTTGACACGGTTTTCCCGTGCAATACGTTGCAAATATTATAGCACACAAAATCGGCTTTTGCAAGTCTTTGCCAAAAAAATCACGCCGATTCTATAGTACAAAATCAAAATCGAATTTTCATTTAGGCGTTTTTCACCCTTACAAAGGATAGCGCGTTTCCACGTTAAAATCCAAGCCGTTTTTGTCCGCGTCCTCCCAAGCCTCTACCCACTCTAAACACTCGGTATAGGCTGTTTTTTCTCCGTATAAAAAAGGGTCGTCCGCGCTCCCCACGTCCGACAACTCTTCCAAATAAAACAATAATATACACGTTATATATTCCAACACCTCTTTTGCGCTCTTTTTCATCGTTCGTCCTATCCTTGTAAAATGTTGTTTTCCTTACGCGGCTTATTCTCTCACTTAATAAGAACACGCGTTCTCGTACTTCCTTATATAAGACGATCTAAAAGCTGTATTTTTACGCATTTTTTCAAAAAAATATGAAAAAAGACCGATTTTTTTCGGTCCTTTCTCGTTTATTGGAAAAATTCTTCAAAAAATTCAGTAATTTCGCCGCCGTTCAGCGTATATTTCATATAATAATCAACGTTTTTATATTCGGTTGCCACGAAATAAATCCCATTTAGCTGATTGTATTTATAAGCAATATGCAAACCCGTTTCTGTTGTATAAGACAAATCAAGTTCAGAGAAATTAGTATCGGAAAATTCTACGCTGGTATCATAAAAAATTAACGTAAAATAATGTACTACCCCTGTTTGTTCTTTATATGCCTCTATATAACCACCTTTTGTTTCATTATCTATCGTATGATAAATTGAGGCGTTGAAAAACTCAAAAGACGATAAATCCACTATTTCCAAATCAGATTGATCAATATATGTAAAAAAGTCTGTTTTATCTACAACTTTTTTCTCTAATTCGGAATCCAAATAGCGAATTTCTTCATCGTTTCCGTTCAGCACCTGCGGCAACACAATCGCAGCCGTCACCGCCACCGCCAAAAAGGACGCGGCGATCGGCAACCACCACCTTATCCGCCTTTTCTTTTGCTCGGCTACAATGCGCGGACCGATCTCCTGCCAGATTTCGTCAAAATCCCGCATCTCTACCTTGTCGGCGCTTTCCTGAAGTTTTTGTTCGATTTCCTTATTTGTCATTACACTCCTTATGCGATTGTCACCGCAATCGCCTTGTTAATCGTTCCGTACGCTATATTAAAATTACACAATCCGTAGATTGCCAATCCACTGGATACCAAAAGATAGCGTTGCGTGAAAACCACGTTATTATTTGCATCATAATAAAAAGATTCTCGGTATCCGTATCCTATCGCAACGTGCGTATTTCCCGAAATTGCGTTATTCTCCGTATCCACGCCGTCCCCCGTTTCCGTTCCCGACATAGCATATCCGTTTAAGAAAAAGGCAACGGGCGTTCCACCGTCCACCGTCGTTTTATAACGGCCAAAATCAAACGTGTTGTTGGTAAACAAGCTCGTTGTGGTATAGGTATATCCTTTGCTCTGCACGTAGCTGGTCATCCCTGCATTAAAGCCCGTATAGGTAGTGCCCGTATCGTCCGTTCCCATCAGGTCTTTCAAACTGATGATCATATCTTCTATTTCTTGGGAATTTCCTCTATACACCACATTCGTGCCGATCATCAAATATGACTGAAAATTGGGCATCAAATTTGCATAAAAGCGATCATAATATCCAATTAATATGCCACCAGCGGCGTTCGCACAGCTTGTTCCCGTCGCAGGACTATAATCAGGCACCGCATATTGAATTCCGCTTTCCGTGACCGTCTTATGATCGTACGTGATCGTATACGATTGTTCTATGTAATGCGAACTGCCGCCCTGATATCCAAATCTTGTCGCGGTCGCCGCGGCCAACGTTTCTTCGCCTACGGCAGCTCCCGTTTCTAAATTATAAAAAGCGCCGTCCACGTAATCCAAGTACAGGCAGAAAGTAATATACACGGGCAAACCTTCGCTCTCGGCAAAGGGAGATACCCCGTTATACGACAGCTCTTCCAATTCATAGAAGATCGCGTTGCCTAACTCTATCTCGTGAATCAAGGCAAAGCCGCTCTGTCCGTCCGCCTCAAAAACGTATTCATAGCCGTTTTGCTCCAACGTTTCGTCGTACAGGGGCGAAGATTGATAGGTAATTTCCGCATCGCCCAAATCGTCGGAAACAAAATCCAGAAAATACGCGTCTGCGGCGCTCAATTCGTCCGCGCTTGCGCTTACGTTGCCCACGGTCGGGAATAATGCCGCCGTCAATGCCAGTGCCAAAGTTGTTGCTAAAAGTTTTTTGTGTTTCATAAAAACCCTCCTCATTAGTTTGTCACTTATAAGACGAAACCAAAAGCAGGTTTTTACGCATATTTAGAGATTTTTTTCTGTTTTTTCTTTAATTTTTTCTATCGCGCGGTAAAATATAGACGATACCGTACTGGTGGACTTACCTAACATTTTTCCAATATCTTCAAACGTCAATCGAGAAGCAAATTTATGCGTTATGACTTGCCGTTCTGTCTCCGACAGGTCTTTTATCATAAAATAAAAGGAATCCCGATCGATAAATTCCTGGATCCCATCCTCCTCATCTGCCACAGTCTCTTCCAAGGGAACGTAACACCTTTTTTTCAATAAACTCTTTGCAAAATTCGAGGTAATCACGTATATCCAACCTTCAGGATTGGCGATCTCACCAAATCTATCCGCATTTCTCCATATTTTTATTAACACTTCATTGACGATCTCTCTTAACTCAAAATCGTTTCTGCAATACAATCGAGCCGTACACGTTATCAATTTACCGTATCGCTCATAAAATATTCTTAATCCATCTTCGGAATCTTTTTTTATTCGTTTTAATATTGCTAAAAACTCTTTTTTCGAGTGTTTTTGATCTTTTTCAGCCTGCATCTTTTGTATCCACCTTATCAGTTGTTCAAAAAAGCATCCATCTGCATCAAAATAACTTTCTTTTGTTTCTCCTCCAAACGCATCCAACTGCTTAACAACGTCTTTTCCGTTTCTGTAACGGGCATCATCTTTTCCCCTTCTTCGCACATAAGCTCTGCAACGGATATATCCAACGCCCGACAAATTTTTTCTATCGCCTCCAAACTCGGAGTGTAATTACGTTTGGTGTACCAATTCCGTATACACGCTTCCGTTAAATCCGCATTAGCCGCTAAACTGTATATGGAAATGCCCCTTTGCTCGATAATATTTTTAATACGCGCCTTTACTCTTTCTATCAACCCCATAATCATAACTCGCTTTTTGAATAGTTTTCCCTATTATTATAGCGTATTTTCGTCCTTATGATAATGGGTTATGCCTATGAAATTCGTAGTCTTAACTATTTACTATCGCTTACGTTTGAAAAACGTCTTTGAACACCGTATAATTATTGTACGCGAATTTTTGAAAAATGTCAACTTTTTCCATTGATTTAGTACAAAAATGGAAAAAGTTTTATCTGTTTTTGCCTAAAAACTAGCCACCGAGTGTAGATTTTGTCCCACCCGACGGCTTATTTGTGGTTAAAGGGATTAACAGTCCGTTATTCAATGCCAAAAACGGGCGTTTTTGATAGAAAAATCGTCATTTTTACCCCGTTTTCGTATGTTAAAACTGTTCAGTCCCAACGCGGTCCCAATTTTTACGGACCAACTTTTTTACACAAGCGCTATAACTAAATATCCCTTTTCGCCTATAACCCTTGCTAAAACCCCTTCTTGCAACATTGCATTTACCGTATCGGATAATTTTTTACTGATACTTTTATACCCCAATACCTTCGCTAATTCGTTTAAGCTCATAGACTTTACTCTTAATGCTTTTATAATCCTTTCTCGATAAACAACGTCTTTACCCTTTTCTTCTTCCTTAGGCAAAAAATAAGAATGTATAGGCAAAACAACCGATAAATAATCTCTATTTTCGTTCATTTCAAAGCGAGGGTACGCAGAACCATTCTCTTCCAATGCTTTGAATGCATTCGGGAAGCCTGTATTTCTACCTTCAATCAATTTCAATTCTTTTAAGAAATCACCAATACGACGGTTGCGATAAATTCTCGCGCGACTATCATAATTCTTAATGGCTTCATTTGATATACTTCTATCAAAACCAGGGAAGCTGGTAATTTCTATACTTTTAGGCGTAACCCGAACGGTAATAGGTTCGTTCACTTGATAAGAACGATGGTATACGGCGTTTGCCAAAATTTCTTCAATTGCCGCATATGGATAGTTGACGATTTTTTTCGCTTCCGCTTTATTAGGTTCCTTAATCGTGACCTCTTTCAAAACGTAATTTTTAATATACGCAAGCGCATCTTTTAACTGCCTTTGAATTGGCCCCGTAAACGTCTTTTCCGTCATATTCGTTCCCGTAGGATCGGGAATATCTACAATTTCAATTCTCGCATAACGAAAATACTTTTCAGGGCGTTCGGAAAACATTAAAATACCTACATTTAAAGGTTTTATATTTTCCGTCGGTCCTGATACGATTTGCAAATCCTTTGCCAATTCCACTACGTCCTTTTTTAAGGAATAAGAATATAAATCGCTCCCTATTTCTTTTAAGTGTTGACGCATTAAACCTAAATCCAAGTCGGAAACGTCAGCCAATAAATTCGCTCTATCGTCAAAGGGAATATCCGTCGAAACATAGAACAATTCTCTTTCCTCTTCAGGCGAAGCGATAATCGTGCTACTGAATTTTCGAATATAATACGCCTTATTCGATTTGTTGGAGAATACGTCCTTCGCCGCTTTATATGGTCTCCCATAGCCAGCCGTTATCCATATTACGATAACGTACACTCCTTGGAATAAAATCGGTTCCACTACAGGATTATATAACGGCTCAATAAAACGACAATACCCCACCAACTCTTTTAGTATTCCGTCAATTTGCGATTGCTCTATACCCTTAATAGGAAAAACAGGACTCCCGTCTTTTTCTTCTACGCCAACGACGATATATCCACCGCCTAAATTATCAATATCATTAGCGAACGCACAAATACTGTGGATAATCGGATTTGGGTTCCAATCACTCTTAAACTCTATTCTTGTAGATTCCACTACTCTTTTGTTGATTAAATCTTCAATATTTACAGGAATTGCCATATATCTATTTCTCCTTGCTCGACTATTATAACAAAAATTTTTATTCCTGTCAACACTTTCGACGTAGTTTCGTCGAAACCTTCGACGCATATTTTGTCGAAACCTTCGATAAATAATTATCAATTTAAAATGCATACTTCCTTATTTCGTCAAAAACATCTCTTATTTCGGCGAAATAAGCCTAAAGTTAAGCGAAATAAGAAAATATTTAGGCGAAATAAGCTTTTTACGGTTGATAAACTTAGAAATCTTATACCTAAAAAACACTTTTGTCGAAACCTTCGACAAAAGTTTATCGACCCCCTACATTTTTATCTACACTTTCGATGAAATTTTATCGACACTTTCGACAAAACGCCGTCGACACCTTCTATCAAGAAAAAATTGCTCACTTTTCAGTCAATATTTTAGCTGCTTTTAAGACAAAATTGACCACCGAATTTTAACGATTTGCAACCCAAAAATTCCCTACCGAAAAACGCTAATTTTCTTCATTTGAGATTGGGGTGTGCCCTTACATGTATACAAGCGTCGCCGCTTCGCGGCGCCGTGTAAGGGCACACCCCAAAACACTTAACTAAATCGGTCAAAAGAATTGAAACGGCAAAAGAACGCCCATCG